>JAGQOS010000235.1 GCA_020427265.1 Planctomycetales bacterium | reverse complement strand
GACCGGCTTTCCATCGACGGAAATCTGGCCTTCATCGGGCAACTGCACGCCGGCCAGGATCTTCATCAACGTGCTTTTGCCGGCGCCGTTTTCGCCAATGACGGCCAGGACTTCGCCCTTTTCGAGCGTCAAACTCACGCGATGCAGCGCGCGAACGCCGGGAAACCGTTTGCTGACGTCCGCAACTTGCAGCAATGGAGGTGAGTCGGTCGGCATGCGTCTATCACCCGCGCATGGCGCCGGCACAGATATTGACGGGGCGAAGCGTTAGGATCCTTTTTTCGCCTTCAGATCGGCCCAGAATTCGTCGACATTGTCCGCCGTGATCATGCGGGCCTCGATATCGATGAACTTGCTCTCCGGAATGACGCTTTTGTCGCCCTTGATCAGCGACGCCAGAATCTTCACCGATTGGTATCCGTACTCATAAGGATTCTGCACGACCGTGCCCACGCACGTGCCATCCTTGATCGCTTGCAATGTCAATTCGTTTTCGTCGAATCCAATGAGCTTAATCTCACCCAGCTTGTTCGCCTGCTGCAAAGCCTGGTAACAGGCCGGCGGATTGTACTCGAAGAGTCCGACCATGGCGTTCATGTCGGGATAGGCATTAATGGCGTCGGCCGCTTTCTCTTTGGCGACCTCCTGCTTGCCCTGATCAACGAGTGTCGCCAGGATCGTATACTTCTCGCCTTCAATGACACCTTCGACCGGGTCGAAGCGCGAGGTGTCCGAGGGCCGGTCCAGCAATTCGTCAATCGTACCCTGGCGACGGTGCTTGGCGTTGTCTTGTTCGAGTCGCCCGATGAAGATCACGATCTTGCCACCCTCGGGCAACGCTTTTTTGACCAATTGCCCGGCCATGCGTCCCGCGCGGTAATTGTCCATGCCGATATACATCAAACGATCTGTGCCAGGCGCATCGGAATCGTGCGTAATCAGCGGCACCTGCTTGGCGACCGAATTGACCAGGTCTTGCTGGTTGTCGGCATCGATGGGGCTAATGGCGATACCATCGACACCGGCCGTTATCAAATCTTCGACGATGCGTTTCTGTTCGACCGCCGTGGCTTCGGTCGGCATGCGCACTTCCACCTTCACGTCGAAGTCTTTCTGAGCGTCGAGGCAGCCGACCTCGGCGATTTTCCAGAAGTCGGCAATCTGATTCGTAATGAAGGCGACCGTCGGCTGAACTTCCGTGGCGCTAGGTTCGCCAGTTGCGCCCCCTCCGTCGCCACTGCGGCAACCGAACATGAGCATCGCGAGTGAGAGAAAGAACAAACGGTGAAAAAGTCGCATCGAAATTACCTGATTGGAACGGGAAACGGGGAATGGGTGGGCTCAAGAGCTCAATTCTTGGACAACCCGTCGGAAGCTAGCAGACCGTTGATTTTAGGACGCCGCCATACGGGTCGCAAGTATTGCGCCGCAGAGGCCCAGGCGATGAGAATGGATCGGCGACCGTTTGGCGAGGGCCACTCGCAGTGACATCGAACACCGACTTCTCCCCGGCACAAATGGAATTTTCGGCAAAGTCTCGGCAGGATGCCCTGTTTATCCCATCTTATCAGCGCAATTCAACATTACAGTCGGAATAACCGATTCAAACCTTGGACCCGACTGGTGCGTTTCTCCCGCAACCGCCAAGAGTGCCTATGAATCCGCAGCTTGATACTGGAACCTCGACGCCTTCGGCAGGATGCTTGCTCTGCGGCGACGAATTGCTAGGCGCATGGCGCCTACGCGGCAAGTTTGCCGCCGGAGCCATGTCGGAAGTTTATCTGGCCGCGCCGCAGCAGGCCGACGATCTCGAATCTCCGGCCTATGTCGCCAAGGTGCTTCGTCCCGAATGGCATCGTTCTCGGATTGCGTTGCATTTGTTTCAACGCGAAGCGAAGGTCGCCGCCACGGTCGCCAACGCGCACGTCATTTCGATTCTCGACGCGCACATTCAGACGCCGCCGTATTACGTCGTCATGCCGCGACTCGAAGGCACCACGCTGCGCGACCAGCTACGCCCCGACCGGCAATTACCGCTCGCGGCAACACTTTGGGTAGCGCGCCAGGTTGCCGAAGGGCTGGCCGCGTTGCACGAAGCCGGTTGGGTACACGGCGACATCAAGCCGTCGAATCTCTTTGTTTCGCCCGCCGGTCACGTGACGCTGCTCGACCTGGGATACTGCCGCAGCCTGCAAGAGTTGGCTTCGGTCGGTCAGCGTCCGATCGTCGGCACGCTCAACTACCTGGCGCCGGAAGCATTCACCATGTCGGCCAGCGCCGACGCGCGGAGCGACTTTTATAGTCTCGGCGTCGTGCTCTATGAGATGCTCACTGGCCGTCTGCCATTCGAAGGCCGCAATCCGGCCGAGGTGGCCGAGATGCAGCGTCAGGGCGTACCCGATCGTTTGCGTTGCCTGGCCCCGCTGGTGCCGCGTTCGGTGGTCGATCTGGTGCGCAGCATGATGGCCAAAGAACCCCTGCGGCGGCCACAGTCGGCGCGCGAGCTCATCGCCCGGCTCGTTCGTTTGGAAATCGAGTCGCTTGCCAGCCGAATTCCCGCATAAAAACACGCCGGCTGGCGACTTCTAATCAGTTCGCTCGTTTCGTTATCTGCCGCGATTTTCTTCGGCTCGATGCGGTCGCTATAATGCACGTTGGTTGGCGTAACGTGCTTTGGCAACGCAAGACGGCCAGATGACTGACGGCAAGCCCCGCGTTTCGAACGGCTCGATGGTTGATCCTCTGCAAATAACCCGCCGCGAACTTTTGGGCCGCTCGGCGACTGGAATCGGTACGGCCGCGCTCGCAGGTTTGCTGGCGCGCGACGGATGGGCCGCGCCGCCGTCGCACAGCCAACTTGGCCTGCCGGGCGTTCCGCATATTGCGCCGAAGGCGAAGCACGTCATCTATCTGTTTCAAAACGGCGCCCCGACCCACGTCGACCTGTTCGATTACAAGCCCGAGCTGAGCAAACTGCACGGCCAGCCGGTGCCGGAGCAATACGTTGGCGACAAGCGTTTCAGCACCATGACCGGCAGCGCCAAAGGCAAACTCATGTTGGCGCCGGTCGAGCCATTCCACCAGCGCGGCGAGAGTGGGGCCTGGGTGAGCGACCTGTTGCCCTATACCGCGCAGATCGCCGACAAACTCTGCTTTGTCAAGAGCATGCATACCGAAGCGGTGAATCATGCGCCGGCAATCAGTTTTCTTCTATCCGGCGCGCAGATTCCCGGCCGGCCCACGCTGGGCGCATGGCTCAGTTACGGACTCGGCAGCGAGGCCGATAACCTGCCCGCGTTTGTCGTGATGACGTCGATCAGTAAAGGAACCACTTGCGGCCAAATCTTCTACGACTTCTACTGGGGCAGCGGCTTTCTTCCCTCCCGGTTTCAAGGCGTCAAGTTTCGCGGCAGCGGAGATCCGGTGCTGTATGTTTCGAACCCGGACGGTGTAACGCGTGAAATGCGGCGAGGATGGCTCGACGACATCGCCCGGCTCAACGCCTTGAAGCTGCGCGATACGGGCGATCCTGAAATCGCCACGCGAATCGCGCAGTACGAAATGGCGTTCAAGATGCAGGCAAGTGTGCCGGAATTGGCGGACCTGTCGCAGGAGACGCAGGAAACTCTCGACTTATACGGTCCGCAAGTCCTGGAAGCAGGCACGTATGCCCATAACTGTTTGCTCGCGCGGCGGCTCGTCGAACGTGGTGTCCGAAGCGTTCAATTGATGCATGCAGGCTGGGACCAGCACAACAGCCTGACAACCGAACTCTATACCCAGTGTCGCGATACGGATCAGGCCAGCGCGGCCCTGGTGCTCGACCTCGAACGCCGCGGCTTGCTCGACGAAACACTCGTCGTTTGGGGCGGAGAATTCGGGCGCACGCCGTTCATTCAAGGCGACATTAACAATCGCCCGCGCTGGGGCCGCGACCATCACCCTTACACGTTCACCATCTGGATGGCCGGCGGCGGTGTCAAACCGGGAACGACTTATGGCCAATCCGACGACCTGGCGATCAACGTCGCCAGCGATGACGTCCACGTACACGATCTGCAGGCCACGATTCTCCATCTACTCGGTATCGATCACGAACGGCTGACCTTTCGCTTTCAAGGCCGCGAGTTCCGCCTGACCGATATCCATGGCCACGTAGTGCACGATGTGATCGCGTAAATCTTGCAAGCGCCCTGAACAAGCGTGGAGATTGGCGCATCGAGAAACAGCACTCACGGGGGGCGGCAACTAGCAGCGATCGACTATCTTATAACCGACGGGACATCTCTCGTAACCACCGGCGCATTTGACGAATGGGACCGCGACCGTTACGATGAAGCGAACTTTTCCAGAGCAACCCAGAACTTTCCAGCGCAACCCAGATATGTCGGTTCTCGATGCTCATCTGGTTGCCAGTCGTCTGCGGGGCATTCATGGGGCAGCGTGGTTCACTCGACGCTTCGATCTCTCACATTTCGAAGCGATATCGTCCTCGATTCTTGCTACTGATCTGCCTGGTTTGCTGCGCATGCGCTACATCCGCCCAGGCGATCACGATTAACTCGTCCTTCGATTCAGCGAATTCAGAGCCGGGGCCGGCCACTTGGGCCGGCGGCGGATCGTTGCTGGGCATATTCAATACGGCCGCTTCGTATTGGCAAAATGCGGTAACGCAAGATCGCGATATCAACATCGTT
Source organism: Planctomycetales bacterium (assembly GCA_020427265.1). Taxonomy (GTDB): domain Bacteria; phylum Planctomycetota; class Planctomycetia; order Pirellulales; family JAGQOS01; genus JAGQOS01. The sequence goes on along the minus strand of JAGQOS010000235.1, from coordinate 2,821 downwards.
TATCGCTGGGCCGACAGCAGCCAGATCGGCGGCGGCGTGTTGGGCCTGGCGGGGTTTTGCAATCCGCCCGGCGCCTGTACAGCCCTGATACGATTTAATCGCGACTTCAATTGGTTTATCGACGGCACGCCGACGTTTCAGGAAGAGTACAACAACTTCACGGAGTCGACGGCTGACTTCGGCGGTGGCGAGATGAATACGGGGCGAGTCTTTACCGGCGCTACCGGCGATGCCGCCGGCCGGTTTGATCTTCTGAGTGTGGCGTTGCACGAAATCGGGCATGTTGTCGGTATCAATGGCGGCGCTCCTAACAACGGCACGGAGTACACGATTAGTTCGCCCCGTCCTCTCGATGGTTCGCTGATTCCGAAGACGGGCGGACATATCAATCTCTCGGGTGCGAACATGAATCCCGGAATCGGCTCGAGCACGCGGCGACTGCTGACCGAAGCCGATATTCTTGTCGCCGCCGAGCACATGAGCGCAGCGGCGAACGAAATCAATCTCAATCCTAGCGCCCTCCCTGAACCTTCGACACTTGTCTTGCAGATTTTCGTGATTTTGGGCTACGCGTCCAGCCGACGCCGAATTCGACGCGCATAACTTGCGAGTCGAGGTTGTGGCGAGGGTTGCAAACTGTCTATGCTGAAGCGCGTTGTCGCGACGAGAGGGTCGAGTCGCGATCCGTTTTGATCGACAGGGCGCGCGGCGCATGAAACTGGTTCTGCTGGGTACGGGTGGGTATCATCCGAGCGATCTGCGGCATACGGCGTGCCTGACGCTGCCGGAACTTGGTGTAGTGTTCGACGCCGGGACCGCCTTCTACCGGCTGCGAGATCATCTGCAAACCGATCGCATCGACATCTTCCTCACGCACGCGCATCTCGATCATGTGATCGGGCTCACCTTCCTGTTCGATGTGCTGTGGCGGCACGACGATGTCAAGGTCTATGTGCATGGCGATGCGTCGGTTTTGGCCAGTGTCCGCGAGCATCTGTTTGCCGAGCCACTATTTCCCGCCCAACCGCCCATTGTTTGGGTTTCGCTCGAGGGCGATCTCCAACTGGCCGATGGCGCACGCCTCTCGCATATTCCATTGCCGCATCCGGGCGGATCACGGGGCTACCGCGTCGATTGGCCCGACCGTTCGCTGGCGTACATTACCGACACCACGGCGGCGGACGAAGCATGCTACGTAAATTTTGTTCGCGGAGTCGATCTGCTCGTGCATGAATGCTATTTCTCAGATGAGCACCCGGAACGTGCTGCGCTTACCGGACATAGCTGCACAACTCCGGTCGCGCGTCTCGCCGCGGCGGCCGATGTGAAGCGGCTTGTACTGGTCCATGTGAACCCGTTGACCGGTGCGGAGGATCCCATTGACCTGGCGACGGCGCGGCAGGTTTTTCCGGCAACCGAACTGGGCGTAGATGGCATGGAAGTTGAATTCTGATTCGACACGCACTTGTTCTTCTGATCGGTCGCGCTCGCAGCGACATCGCCTCGGACGTCTCGCCGACGAAGGAGCGCATGGCGCCAGCGGAATCTGCATGCGAACGTCGGGCCGTAATCCGCATTCTAGAACTGAAAGTAGATAAACGGCGCGGCGTGTGTATGCATGAGCGCCAACAGCAGCGGAAAGAGCAGCCCGTAGCCCAACGGCAGCGACCAGCGCGGCGCGCGCTCCAGCACGGGCGTCGCCCAACCTCGGTAGGAAATCCAATGCATCGCCAACAGCAATGGCAGGATCGCAAACCAAACCGAAGGCAGGTGCTTTGTGCCGTGGTTGACGCCAAAGACATAGGCCTGCGTTACCGCCCAAGCGCTGCCAAGCGTTTCGGCGCGGAAAAAGATCCACGCCAGGCAGACCCAGTAGAACGTGGCTGCGGCGCCAACAACCGGACCAAGGCGCGCAGGCAGCAGCGGCTCGGGAAAACACGTTCGCCACAAGCGATGCGCGATCAGCGCTAAGCCATGCAACCCGCCCCAGATCACAAATCGCCACGCTGCGCCATGCCACAGCCCACCCAAGAGCATCGTGAGCATCAGGTTGCGATAGAGAAACCATGTTGAGCCACGATTGCCGCCGAGCGAAATGTAAAGATAATCGCGCAACCAACTGGAAAGACTGATGTGCCACCGACGCCAAAAGGACGTGATATCGGTGGCGAAGTAAGGGTGATTGAAGTTCACGCACAGGTTGTATCCCAACAACCCGGCGCAGGCGATCGCCATGTCGGAATAGCCGGAAAAGTCGCAATAGATCTGCACCGCATAGAGCAACACGCCCAGCCAGGCGGCCGACGCCCGGTAGAGATAGGGGTCGGAGAAGTACGCATCGACCACCGGCGCAATGTTGTCCGACACGCAGGCCTTTTTGAAAAAACCAACTAGAAACAGCACCAGGCAGGCCTGCACGTCGACGTTGCGAAACCGACGCATCGACGCGAGCTGTGGCAAGAAGTCGCGCGCCCGCACGACGGGACCGGCGACGAGCTGGGGAAAAAAGGCTACGAACAATGCGAAATTGAGCGCGCTCTTCTCCGCCTTGAGATCCCGGCGGTAAACGTCGATCGTGTAGCTCATCGTTTGGAACGTGTAGAAGCTGATCCCCACGGGCAGCACGATAGCCAACGTGGTATCGCTGGCCGGCAATCCCATCCAAGAGAGCAGACTTCCCGCCGATTCGACGAAAAAGTTGAAGTACTTGAATACTCCCAGCAAGCCCAGATTCATAACGACACTCAACCAGAGCAGCCCCTTGCGGCGCGCAAGTCGGTCTTCATCGTTCAGTAGGCGGCCGACAGCATAATCCACGGCC
>JAGQOS010000234.1 GCA_020427265.1 Planctomycetales bacterium | reverse complement strand
CTTGCAAACTTCAGGCACCTTCTTGCCCTTGCCAAGTTCGACATCCGCCTTGCGCAGCTTTTCGACAATCTGATCCACGCTGTAACGTTTCTGTGCCATCGTAAGAAATCCTTTCCGGGCCTTCGGCCCGATCAGGATTCTCTCACTTCCACCGGTGCAATTCTACGGGGGGAGGTCACCATGGCCCGATGCGGTAACCGAGTTCAATCAATTCCCCGTCGATGGAGTACTTGTGCGGAAAGACTTCGTAGGCACTTCGGTACGTTCCGCCAGCAACGGTCATTCGGCACTCCAGTGTCCCACCACATGGCTCGTGTGGAAGGTCAGCACAATCGAGTTCAGGAACGTCTACGTCCTCGTTCCCGCACTGCAGGCAGAACTGAGCACGGCTGCGAAGAGCCTTCCATTCAGCCAAGTTTCGCTCATAGTCCTCGCTCTCTCGTATCGACCAACGCAGAGTCTTCGCCATGATTTCATCGATAGGTTCCTCACCTTCGAGTCGGCGACGATTTGAGTCACGCATTTGAAGCCGGACTCTGCGGGACGATGAATCTTCGTCCAACGCTTCGGCGACGCTTACTCCATTGCACGTTGAACACCAAATGTGTCGCTGTAACATTGGAAAGTGTCGACCCTCTGCTAATACGTAGACACGCGGCAAATAGTCGATGTCGAGAGAGAGGCCGCAAGTATCGCATGTCAGGTTTAGAGTTCTCATACTTAGACATTTCTTGAGGGGACATCAGACCTGGTCCCAGCCAACGGCGCGTCGTAGAGCCCCGACCTTAGCCGCTCGTCGGCTATTCTATTGCTTCGGAGTACGGTCGTCGAGCACGCGAGACAGTCGCAGTGGGCGAGCACTCTGGTCGGCGGGCAACACCAGTTCGTCGCGGACGTCCGCATCGCCCGGAATGCAGTTCGTCGCCTAGCGAAGGGAACGGCTTCGGCGGCTCCGGACGCTCCGCCGGTTGGTAGCTCGGTCGCTGTGGCGTGCCATAGTGCATTGTTGTTTCGCTCCGCAGAAACTCTTCCCGTGCTGCGGCAAAGGTAGGGCACGTCGGAAATGTTCAGGAGTGACTTGCAAGTAGTGTTCCCTTGATGGCGGCATGCGTTGTCGTGCTTCTGTCCGGCTTCCGTTTTGAACTCTGCTCGGATTCCCGGCCTCAATCCTGTAAATGGGGGCTGGTGCGCGGCTAGCGCGATGCCTTTGAGGCGGAGTGTAAGGGCGGTTCGGCCTTTTTGCCTCGAGCCCGGGAATATCGGCGCTTCCCAGCCGCTCTGAGTTCTTTGCATCAAATTTTCTTGTTGACAAGGAAGACGATACGAGTACAATCCGGATGTTAATGATAACGAGTCTCAGTAGCGTTTTCTTTTGTTTCGCGTCTCATAGGAGTAGATTTATGGTTTTTTCGAGAAAAAATGCCGTTCTTCGGCGATCGGGTTTCACTTTGATCGAGTTGTTGGTGGTCATGATCATCATCGCCCTGCTTGTGGGCCTGCTCTTGCCTGCCGTGCAACGGGCCCGCGCCGCAGCTCGACGTACCGCTTCAACGAACAAGCTCAAGCAAATCGCGTTAGGAGTCGCGAACTTTGAAGCCGCGAATTCACACTTTCCACCCAGCTGGCAGGCCCCTGAAACCGCCCAGGGTGACAATCTGAACGGATGGTCGATTCATGCCTTGTTGCTGCCGCACCTGGAGCAGTCGGTAATTTTTAACGAGCTCGACTTTCGGCAGCCGTATTCCGACGCACCCGCCGTGGTGACGGCGGACGGAACGTCGCAGCTGTTGACTTCGTTGCGTGTCGATACGTATGTCAGTCCGAATGAGCCGCGCGATGAACCGCGCATCGAGAACGGAGTGCCCGCGAACTACCCGCTCAGTTACGCGGCGAATCTTGGCACATGGTTCGTTTGGGATCCGGCATCCCGTCAAGGTGGAGACGGGGCCTTCTACCCGAATAGCAACTTGCGCGCAAGCTCGTTTACCGACGGCCTTTCCAATACTTTGTGCTTTGCCGAGGTGAAAGCTTGGAATCCATACTATCGAAACGCAAATGTCTCCGACGCAACGTTGGCCTCGTCGCCACCGACGGACATCGATGTGTGCTCCATGGGCGGCGACTTCAAAGAAAATAGTGGGCATACCGAATGGGTCGACGGACGGGCTCACCAAATTGGATTTACCACCGTATTTCGCCCCAATGCCAAAGTGCTCTGTTCCGAATCGAACGTTGAGTTCGATGTTGATTGGACGAATTGGCAGGAAGGCAAGGGATTGGCGGCGTCGCCGCCGGTTTTGAACAAGACCTATGCCGCCGTTACCGCGCGCAGCCGACATGGAGGAGGTGTTTTGGTTTCGATGATGGATGGTTCTGTGCGTTGGGTCGACGACACGATCAATCTGGGTGTGTGGCGGGCGATGTCCACGCGCGGAGGCGGCGAATTCATGCCATCGGATGATAAATTGTAATTTCGAGTCGGTTGTTCGCGCGCGACCCCTGTACGGGGGTCGCGCTGTTTCGCCGGGGAAGGTTCTCCGAATGATCGACGCACCTGCGCGCGATAATCGTGATTTGCTGCCGGCGCCGATCTTGCCTTGTTCAGGTCTTACATTCGGGCAACCTTTTGGGCATTGACCGTGCTCCCTTACCGCCGGTCCTGCATCGTATTCCTTGTGCTGCCGGCGATTCAATCGACGAGATGTTGCCATGCGTAGCGGAGATTCAAAAGTTTTGGGCGTTCGCGATATCGCTTCGGTTTTGTTTGCGACGCAGAACCCGAGTGAACGCGAGCTGCGAGCCGTGGAAGCCCAGTTCGCGGCTGGCCGCTTGCACGGGCAATGTGTCGGCGCGGGTGCGGCGCGTCGTTGGATTACGACGCCTCGGCATTTGGCGAATTACATGGCCAGCACGGCCTATAATCGGCAGCTTCAGGCAGCAGGAAAGGCTGTCGGCGCCGGTGTCGCGAACAGCGCTCTTTGCTCCTCATATCGAAGTGTGCTCTCAGACTACTTTCAAGCGCTGATCTTTCGTCGTCGCCATGCGCGACGCGACAAACGTTTTCAAGTCATCGTCGTCGCCGGTCAAGCGACCGTTGTTGTTGCTGCCTTTGTCCTAGCCATTCTAAGCCTGCGACCTATCTTGCCGCCCACTCTCACGGCCGAGCAGGCCACGATTTTTGATTGGGGCGCGCAACGCTATGCCCGGTTCGAAGTTATCAAATTCTATCAGCCTGAGAACAGCGACGAAGCGGACCGCACAGTTCGATGTATTCGCGTGCGCTATCGATACTTTCGCGAAACAAGGGGCAAAGGAATCGAAACAGACCGAGTCTTTCGGTTACGCGGCGACGAGATAGTCTCGGTCGATTCGTTCGGTTAAACGCTATTCGCTATCGTGGTTTACCGTTGATGGGCGCGGCGGGAGCTGCGCCACGGTCAGGCAAAATCCGTCGAATGAATGCATTGCATTCACGAACTCATCTAGGTCCGACGGCTTCTTGATATAGAAACTCGCGTGCAGCTCATACGCACGAAGAATGTCGTCTGGGTTCGACGAGGTGGTCAAAACGACCACTGGAATCGTACGCAGATCCGGGTCGTCCTTGATCTCTGTCAGAACGGCAAAGCCGTCGATTTGCGGCAGATTCAGATCGAGCAGAATAATATCCGGTCGAGGGGCCGTCGCAAAATCTCCTTCTTGGCGTAAAAACGCCAGTGCTTCCACTCCGTTAGACACGCAACTCAAGTTGCTTGGAATCTCACCCTCGCGCAGCGCTTCTTTTGCCAGCCGGACATCAGCCGGATTGTCCTCGACAAGCAGGATTTCGACCTCTTCTCTTTGTGGCGGCAAGCTCATACGAAAGCTCGATCAAAATGGCAAATTCATGACGCGAGTCTAACGGCGCATCCCCAACGTGGGCCCTGTTGCTGCAGCATGGAAATCGCCTGTAGCCAACGATTACCCCCGAAAGGTATGCTCGATTTTTACTGTTCGAATCCCCAAAAGTCAACGTATTTGGGCAAACGACTCGCCGAGGACGGCCGTCGATCGTTCGCCCGTATTGCATCTAGACGTCTTCCAAATCGGCCTCGCTAAGCGGAAACTCCACTTCGATATGAGTACCCTCGCCCGGGGACGATTGAACTTTGGCCGTACCACCAAATAATCGGGCGCGCTCTTGAATGCCGCGCACGCCGAACCGATCGTCGGAAATGCGGGCGGCATCGAAACCGATTCCGGCATCATCAATGCACAGCGATATCCCGCCTTCGCGCTGCACCAGCGTTATGCTTGCCGTTGCCGCCTGGCTATGGCGTCTGACATTTGTCAGCCCTTCCTGGACGATACGAAAAAGGGCGCCCTCCAAAAGCCGCGGCAAGCGTGTGAAACGAACGCTATGGTGAAATTCGAGGCTCAAATCGCCCTTCGACTGTTCTTCGTTAATCAAATAGTGGATCGCTTCGACGATTCCTTGTTCGTCAATAATCAAAGGCCGCAGTTCGCTGATCATGCGCCGGCCTTCGTCAATCGCCTTTTGCAGCAGTTCCCGAGCTGTTGCGAGCCGAATTCGCGATTCGTCGGTTGCCTCCAGCTTGTGTTCCAGCGAATCGAGCATCATCTTGGCGCCGACGACGTCTTGCACGAATCCATCATGAATGTCGTAGGCCACCAATTGGCGCTCGCGTTCTTGAATATCCAGTAATTGTCGCAACAACTTCTCGTTGCGCTGCAATTCATGCGTTTGACGACGAATTGCTTCTTCCGATCGCTTCCGTTCGAGAGCGTATCTCAGCGAACGCTCCAGAACGTCGGTTTCGACCTTACCCTTGATGAGATAGTCTTGGGCGCCTTCCTTGACTGCTCGCAGGCCGAGCTCTTCATCGCCGAGCCCACTGAGCACGACGATCGGCACCGACTCGATCTCGGCCTGCAGATCCAAGAAAGTCTGCAAGCCGCTGCTGTCTGGTAGATTGAGGTCGAGCAGCACAGCATCGAACTTGTCGTCGCGAAGCCGAGCGATGCCCGAGGCCAATGTCTCAGCCGACTCGACTGCAAATACCGCCGTGTTGGCGACCGACAACAGCGCAGCGATCAGCCGGGCATCGCCGGGGTTATCTTCGATGACGAGTACACGCAAAGTTTGCTGGTTCATCAAACAGACTTTTCCGTAGCGTGGCGGCCCGACGTTGCCGAGTAATCTGCCGACTCAACAACCTCGTCGCTCGTAGGAATTGGTGATTCAGTCTGGGCGACATCCGCGGCCAACGGTTCCGCGTTTCCAGGGCGGCGCGATGCGTCGCCGTTATCGTCCTTCCCATCTTGCAGTTTGTTCGCCTTCTCGCTCTCGCTCGATGCGCGTGCTGGAAGTGTGAAATAGAAGGTCGAACCGACACCGGGTGACGACTCCACCCAAATACGCCCGCGCTGTCGCTCAACGACGCGTTTGCAGATGGCGAGCCCAATGCCGGTGCCCGGATACTTTTCCCGACCTTGCAATCGCTTAAAGATGACAAAGATCTGATCGCCGAACTTCGAATCCATGCCAATCCCGTTGTCGCTCACCGAGAAGAGCCAATCCTTGCCCTGGCGCTTGGCCGAAATATGGACGCGCGGGGGCGCTTCTCCATGAAACTTCACGGCGTTGCCAATCAAATTTTGAAACACCTGAGCAAGTTGCGAGCTGTCGGCCATCACGACAGGAAGCGGATCGTGCGTTATCTTTGCTCGGGTGCCGCGAATCGATGCTGCGAGGTTGCGCATCGCCAACTCAACCAGCACTTCGCAGTTTGTCGGAGCAAACGGCTTAGCCTGCGTATCGACACGCGAGTAGGTGAGCAGATCTTCCACCATCTGTTGCGATCTTTTCGCGCCGTCTACGGCGAAATCGATGAATTCGTCGGCGTCCTTGTCAAGCTTGCCGGCATAGCGACGTTTCAGCAATTGGCAATACGTGCCCACCATGCGCAGCGGCTCTTGCAAATCGTGCGACGCAATGTAGGCGAAATGCTGCAATTCCAGGTTGCTGCGTTCCAACTCGGTATTCGCTCGGGCCAGCTCGGCGGCCCGCTCTTTGACTTCGCGCGTTCGCTCGGTAACGCGTTCTTCCAGCGTTTCATTGAAAGCCTGAAGTTGGCGAACCGCCGCACGCCGCGCTTCCTCAGCCCGTTCGCGTTCGCGTTCGGCCCGCATCTGATCGGTCACATCGACAATTGTCGCCAACACGAGTGTCCCCTCGTGCATTTGCACCGGTGTGAGGCCGATCTCGATCGGGAACTCGCCGCCGCCTTTCGGCAGCCCGTAAATGCGGCGGCCCTTCCCCATGGGGCGGGCGTCGGGGGCGGCGAAAAACAGGGCCACCAGGCGCGGATGTCGATCACGAAATCGAAACGGCAGCAGGATTTCAACGGGTTGGCCAATCAGTTCTTCGCGAGGATAACCAAACATGGCTTCCGCTTCGGAATTCGCCAGCACAATGCGCCCTTGCGGATTGACCATCACCATGCCGTTGGGCGCCGACTCAAACACTAGCCGAATGCGTTCCGCTTCCTGTTTGCGGCGCAAACCTGTGACTGCCGTTACCCAGACAACGAACAACGCCAGGAACCGATTAGCGATCATATTCCAGAACTCCGCAGAGTTCGGAATTGCGTCTACAGGGTGCTTGGTCCAATGAACGAGCGCGGGCCACTGCTGGCTGTCGAGCGGCGAGACTTTGAGGCCGACGAGAATGAGAATCGAGCACGTGGCGGCAGCAAATATTGTGTCTTTCCTCTGATTCGACCAGAGGGCCACGAGAACCGCGCCAATGTAGGGAACACCGCTGGCGACGCCCATGGGCAGCATGACGTCGCCCAGGAAAACGATGCCGGCAATCGCGCTCGAGAGTAAAAAGATTTGAATTCGCGGGCTGATCGCGTGACCGACCGTTCGCGAAATGCCGCCTCCGACCGCCTTGGCGATCTGGCTTAGAAAGCCCACGAAGCGAAAAAACGGAGCTTCGTTGTTCATGTCTCGATCGCCACCTTGGGCAAAGCGTTCTTCAGTTTCGCCACACCCTCGTGGGTGACCTGGGTCGCGCGGAGCGTCAGCGACTCGAGCTGCTGCAGGCACTCGAGATAGCGCAGGCTCTCATCGTCGATCTTGGTTTCATCCAGATCGAGCCGCCGCAAGTTCGCCAGGTCGGCCAGATGTGCGAGGCCGAGACCGCGAATCGGCGCGCCGCGCAGGCACAACGATACCAGGCTTGAGAGCGAGCGCAGATGCGCCAGGCAGTGGTCGTCGAGCGGGCCTTGGGTTAGATCGAGCTCCTCGATTTCCTGTTTCAAATAAGCGGCAACCGAAACACCAAACAACTTCCGCAGTGCAATGGCCGACTGCAGCGTGCGTATTGACTTGCCAAATTGTGTCATGTCGGCCGGCTTGTTCAAGTAGAATTCGGCGCCGTGCTCGAGCGCGGCTTCGATGTCGGCCGGATCGGTCGAAGCCGAGAGGACCACAGCCGGGATTTGTTTCAGGTCGTCGTCGCCCTGCAATACCTGCAAGACCTCGTGA
>JAGQOS010000233.1 GCA_020427265.1 Planctomycetales bacterium | reverse complement strand
GTTCGAGGATCGCCACTTGCGAGGCGGCGGCAACTGAAACATAAGCCCGCTGCCCGTCGGGCGAAACCGCGATTCCATACGGCTCGAAACCCGTCTGCAGCGAAGCAACCTGTTCCAGGCGGCCTCCGCTCACTCGCCACAGGGCGATCGTGCCGGCCTCACGCGAAGTAATCAACACGCTTTGCGTTCCTGGAATCGCCTGGATCGCTCCAGGTGTAGCGCCGATAGCGACTTCGTCGAGCACCTGGCCGTCGCGTGCTTGTAGCATCGACGCCGTGCCTGCGCGCTGATTGATGGTCACGATCAACGAGTCGTTCGCGAGTAGCGCCAAGTCGCTTGGCGCCGGATCAATCGACACGCCTGGTCCCAGGCGTTCGTCGGCCAGGGCCTGCGTCGTTGTGAGCAGCGAGGAAAGACAAAGCACGAGCCAATAGAAAACGTTGTTCTTCATGGCGTCTATTCTCGTGGTTGGCCGAGGGATTTGTCGCTACAGGCGACTTTCATGGACATGTGCAGCAAGGTCGGATTATACTGTAGGCTCCCGCCCTAAGCGACCTGAGGTTGTCGCATCGTTTGTTTCGTTGAGCGTTGCTTCCGCCCGCGAGCCAATCCAACGAGCCCATGGCGCTGCTGCACACATCCCGCTACACAGCAATCCGCCGCTACTTTCGTTGGTTGGCTTTTGCTGTTGCGTTGCCATTGGTTGCCGAGGCCGGCGCTGAAGAGCCCGTGCAATATGGACGCGATGTCTTACCGATCCTTTCTAACGCCTGCTTCCATTGCCATGGCCCCGACGCGGCCCAACGCGAAGCCGACCTCAGGCTCGACACGCGCGAAGGCGCGACCGCCGATCTCGGCGGGTACCGGGCGGTCGTCGCGGGCAACCTGGAGGAAAGCGAACTGTGGCAGCGAATTCAATCCGACGATGACGACGAGCGAATGCCGCCAGTCGATTCAGTCGTGCAACTGCAGCCCGAGCAAATCGCAACTTTGCGCCGCTGGATTGAGCAAGGCGCGCCGTTCGAAGGGCACTGGGCCTTCGCTGCGCCTGTGCGACCGGCTGTACCGCAAGTTGCGACCTCGGATTGGGTGCGAAACCCGATCGACGCGTTCGTGCTCGCGCGGCTCGAACGCGAACAACTGCGTCCGATGCCACCGGCCGATCGAGAAACGTTACTCCGCCGTGTCGTCCTCGACTTAACCGGATTGCCTCCTTCGCCTGCCGAGACAGCCGCGTTTCTCGCCGATCAGCAACCACTCGCCTACGAGCGACAAGTGGATCGATTGCTGAAGTCGCCGCATTACGGCGAGCGGATGGCTTGGGACTGGCTCGACGCCGCGCGCTATGCCGACTCCAACGGCTACCAGGGCGATCGCGAACGCACCATGTGGCCGTGGCGCGACTGGGTCGTGAAAGCGATGAACGACAACTTGCCCTACGATCAATTCACCATCTGGCAGCTCGCCGGCGATCTCCTGCCCCAGGCGACGGCAGAGCAACGGCTAGCCACGGGATTCTGTCGCAACCATGCGATCAATGGCGAAGGTGGACGCATCGCCGAGGAAAACCGGGTGGATTATGTCCTCGATATGACGGAGACGATGGGAACCATCTGGATGGCCGTCACGCTCAACTGCGCGCGCTGTCACGATCACAAATTCGATCCATTCACGCGCCGAGATTACTATGCCTTGACCGCGTTCTTCAATCAAACACCGGTCACGGGCGCCGGTGGCGACCCGCAAACGCCTCCGGTGCTTGCCTTTCCGGATCGAGAGCAACAGCTTCGCGAAGCTGAACTGCAACAACAACTCGATGATCTGGATGTCGAATTGAAGCAGCGCGAGCAGCAGTTGGAGCAAACACAGGCGGCTTGGGAAAGAGACGAATTGGCGAAACAGGACGAGCCGATGTGGCAAACGCTTCTGCCTCAGCACTTGCAGGCCGAATCGCAAACGCTCACATTGCTCGACGATCGGTCGATACTCGCCAGCGGCGTGAATCCCGCGAACGATACCTACGAGATCGTCGCGCCGGTCGAAGTCCGGCAGATCGCCGCCTTGCGTCTCGAAGCGCTGCGGCACGAAACCATGACACATGGCGGGCTTGCTCGGTCGGACAGTGGCAATTTCGTCCTGACCGAGATCGAGCTATCGCTCGAACCGGCCAATCGCGAAGCGGCGACGGCAATCGCCATCGGGTCGGCCGTGGCCACGTTCGAGCAAGGAAATCTCAAGGCTGCGACCGCCTTCGACGGCAATCCTAAGACGGGTTGGGCCGTATACGAAGGCAAGCCGGTGGACCGGGACCATCGCGCCGTGTTTCGCTTTTCCGAACCTGTCGATGTGCCGCCCAATGCGCGGCTGCGCGTGATCTTGCGCCACGATTCTCCGCACGCCAGCCACAATTTAGGACATTTTCGCTTATCGGTTTCCTCGCGCGCCGATGCGCCGCTCGATGCGACCGGCGAAGCACTCGCGCTCGCCCTGAGCACGCCGCCAAAGGAACGTACGGCCGCCGATCGCAAGGCGATTCAATCGGCCCAGCGCCAGACCGATCGCGTTTATCAATCGCTTGTGCAGGAGCGGGAGCAGCGAAGCAAAACACTCGCCAACTTGCGCGGCCAATTCGCCAAAGTGATGGTCATGGCCGACCAGCCGCAACCTCGCACCACATTCATGCTCGATCGCGGATTGTACAATAAACCCGGCGACGAAGTTGCGATGAATGTACCGGCCAGTTTGCCGCCGCTTCCGGCGGGCGAGCCAGCGAATCGTTTGGCGCTCGCGCGTTGGCTGGTCTCGGCCGAGCATCCGTTGACAGCTCGCGTCACGGTGAATCGTCTCTGGCGGCAGGTGTTCGGTGTGGGCCTGGTAAAAACCACGGAAGATTTCGGCGTGCAAGGCGAACGTCCGGTTCAGCAAGACTTGCTGGATTGGCTCGCCGTTGAGTTTCGCGAGAGCGGTTGGGATGTGAAGGCTCTGATGCGGCTGATCGTTACGAGCAACACGTATCGCCAATCATCGAATGTCTCCGCCGAACTGTACGAACGTGATCCGGAAAACCGGCTGCTGGGGCGCGGTCCGCGCTTCCGGATGCCGTCGTGGATGCTGCGCGACCAGGCGCTGGCGGCCAGCGGGCTGCTCGAACGCCAGCTGGGCGGCCGGCCGGTCAATCCGTATCAGCCACCGGGCGTGTGGGAAGAAGCTTCGTTCGGCAAGAAAAAATATGTGCAGGACACCGGCGCCGCGCTCCATCGTCGCAGCCTCTACACGTTTTGGCGGCGCATCGCAGCGCCGACCATGTTTTTCGACAATGCCGCGCGACAAGTCTGTTCGGTCAAAGCGATGCGCACCAACACGCCGCTACATGCTTTGCTGACGCTCAACGATACGACCTTCGTCGAGGCGGCGCGTGTGCTCGCCGAACGCAGCCTGCGCGAGGTCGAGGGAGAAGCGGCCCGCATCGACTCGATCTATCGGCGGATCTTGGCCCGCGCGGCGACCGCCGAAGAACAGGCGATCTTGGCCGAGGGTCTGCGTCGGTCTCGCCAGCAGTACGCGGACGACGTCGAGAGCGCGCGGCAATTACTCGCCGTGGGCGAAACGCCGCGCGATGCGTCGCTCGATGAGGTCGAGCATGCCGCCTGGACCTCGCTCGCACTGGCCGTGTTGAATCTCGACGAAGCCGTTACCAAGGAATAGGCCAGTCGGACGCCACGAGCGCAGCACACGGCGGGCGGCTGCTGATTACTCCTGCGTCCCGAACTGTTGCGCCACATCGACGGCGATGGATTCTACGATCAGTTCCAATTCATCGGACTCGGTTGCCGAGGATTCCGCAGCCTCGCGAAGCCACTCGTACGGTTGGGCGGCCGGAAGATGCATGACCGGTTCTGTCGCAATGGAATCCGCCGGTTCGAACGGAACGGAAGAACCGTTTTGGGTGCTGGCGGCCGGAGGGGCTGAGCCAACCGTCGAGCGATCAGCCGAGATATCCCAGGCCGCGATAATCGGCGGTGCGTACGATTCCAAGCTTGTCAGTTCGAGTGTCGAACTGAACGACTCGGCGCCCGTGATAGGCGGGATTTCGTCCTGCGGAAGTCCGACCGCGGCGCGGGCCACGTACGAAGCATCGAGCGCAGAAACTGTGCCGTCGCCCGATACGTCGGCCAGTATCTTCGGGTGAAGCGAGCCGAAGGCTGCCAGGCCGGCGTCGAGCCCCACGGCCAGTCGGGCGATCAGCGAGGCGTCGAAGGCGCTGTACGTGCCGTCGTTCGAGGCGTCGCCCAGATACGCCACGCGATGAACGGCCGACGTGCCGTCAGCGACGACGCTGGCATCGTTGAAGTTCGTTGTCTCAATGATCACACGATGTTCGGAACCGGCTGTTGCGGTATCGGGAACTTCGGCCACGAGCGCGAACAGGTGCGCCGACGATGACAAATCGACCGCTGGTCCTGTCATGCGCAACGAAACACGACCCGGTGCGACCGTGGCGAATTCGTCGAGCAACCACGAATCGGCGACCGGGCCCGCCGGAACCGCATTGGTAATCGTGAGTAAGGCGGGGTTGTATCGCACGACCAACTCGACCGATGTTACGCCGTTGAGTTGATTCAACCAAACCGGGATGCCGCCGGTTCCGCGAATGTCGACCGCTTGCCCCGGCCCGCGGGCGAAGTCTTCGAGCCAGATCTGCGGATCGGTTGGCGCGGCGACTTCGAAATCGAAAACGTAGTCGTCGCCCGGTGTGCCGTCGCCATTGCCATCGATCTCGGCGTCGTTGGGGCCGAGCAACGAGTCGTCGCGGCTGAAGATCGTGAACTGATAGGTATCGGCCGGCAGGGCCCCGTCGTGACTGATGAAGTACAGCCGGTTCGCCTGCTCGTCGAGCAACAGCGAGCCGGCGATCGGACCGTGCTGCGCGCCGACGAGCCGTACGTCGCCGAGATTTCCGCTCACATCGGCGCCGCTATACAGGTCGAGATGTTCGCCATTGGCGTGAATGGTAAAGCCGACATCGATGCCGTTAGTTGTCACGTGCGGATCGATCGGCGTGAACGGCGCGACGACCTGAATTCGCACAAGCGTCGGTTCCGAGTAGTTCTGCCCATCCCAGACACGGTAAAGGAACGAATCTTCGCCGCCAAAATTTTCATCGGGCAGATACAGGAACGACCCGGTTGCGAGCAGAATCACTTCGCCGTGTGTCGCGTCTTCGAACAACTCGGCTTCGAGCGCGAGGCTGTCTACGTCGGTATCGTTGCTCAACACTCCGATGGCCGGCGAAACGGAGAGGGTCGTATTCCACGGCGTTTCGTAGGCGTCGGCCACCGGCCTCGGCGCGTCGTTCACCGCGCGGACATCGATCCGCACGGTTGCGGGTTGCGAGTCGAACAGCCGATTCGTCACTTGATACGTGAACTCGTCCGCGCCAAAGTAATCGTCGTCGGGCGTGTAGTTAAAGGTTCCGTCGTCGTTGAGCGTTAAGGTTCCATGGTCGGGAGGCGAGAGAAGCTCCGTTTGGAGGCTTCGGTCGTTGGGGTCGCTGTCGTTCGCCAGCACACCGGGCGCGATGGCGTCTAGCAAGGCATCGGATCGGAGAATGACAACGCGGCCGTTACTCGTGGCGAACGCCAGGCCGTTGCCGCCGAAGCGTGTTAACGCGAAGGTTGAGCCGTTCACGCCGGCGACCTGTTGAGAATCGAGGAGTGTCTGATTCTCATAATCGTATTCGTGGATCGTGTGTACGCCGCCAGCGGTTGTGACGGAAAACAGCCGGTGCGCGTCTGGGTCGAGCACGAAGTTATCGCCGCCGGGGAACGTGTCGACTTCGAGGTTCGTGCGCACGTCGACAACTTGCCCCAGATCGCTGAACAGCCAATTGCCGGCGGCAGCGATCTGCGACACATCGAACGCTTCGAACGGCGTGCCGGCCGGACGATCCGGATTGTTGCGCAACCCCTGGTCGCTGACCAGCAGATTCCAAAACCCGGCGCTGGTCAGGCTGTTCTGAAAGCCGTAGGCCCGGTCGCCCGTGTCGTTGATTGTCGTAATGTCCGGTCCGCCGACGCCAACCCCGGTTCCGCTGACGCCAGGCAGGGCGACGCCGTTCTTGTAGATCGCCGTACCGGTTGCCGGCGGACTCCAGCCGGGCAAATACCTGGAAATAAGCAGGGAGTCGGGCGATCCCGGCACCGACTCGATCGTCTTAATATGTTCGGCGAATTCGCCGGCGCCGGGCATGAAAAACTTTTCCCCCAATGATCCGGTTGTCAGGTCGATCGGCTGCACGGCGCGGTCGTTGTCGGTCACCGCGTAGAGGAAGGACGAATCGTCGGCGATGACCATTCGGGTTGGCTCGCCCACGACGGCGAATGTATCGACAATCTGCCCGGTATCGGGATCGATCGCCGCGATGCTTCCACCCAGATCGGGAACCGAGGCCGGAATCGACGCATAGAGCAGTCGCTCCGCTGCATCATATACCAAATCGTGAACCGAAAGCGTTAGCACCTGGGTCGACGCGTCGGCCTCGATGCCAATCGTCAGAGTCTGATCTTCGCGCATGCGAAAGTGATCATCCTCGGCCACTGGTTCGAACTCGGAGGGGCGCACGACGATCGAAACGGTCGCCAATTCCGACGTCGAATCGCCATCGGAAGCGCGATACGTAAACGAGTCGGTGCCGAAGAAGTCGGCGTCGGGCGTGTATTGAAACGTGCCGTCGCTTTCGAATGTCAGCGTGCCGTGACTTACGTCGTCGACAAGCACGGCGCTGAGCACATCGCCGTCGGCATCGGCGTCGTTGGCCAGCACGCGATTGTCGACGCGCGTGTCCTCGCGCGCGGCGACCTGTTGGATTTCGAACGGGTTGAGCAAACGGTCGTACACGCGCAGGTCGTCGAATTTGCCGATCCACGTATAGCCATTGTTACCCGGATCGTGGTGATGGCCGAGAATCCATTCGGTCGTTGGCACGGGTCGATCGACAAAGTCGGTTGCCTCCAAGTTTCCGTCGCGATAGATCGACGCCACTTGCGTCGCGCGGTCGAATACAACGGTATAGTGTTCCCATGCGCCGAGCACGGGGCCGGTGCGAGCAAAGGCTTCGTTCGTCGAGTTGTCGTGGTAGAAGCCGATTCCATCGGGCATGCGCTGTCGATCCGCCTGGTACACAATCCAATTGCGTCCCACCGGGCCAAAGATCATCGGAATCAGGCTGGTCTTCGTTGTAAGATTCGACCAGAACGCGATCGTGTACTGGTCGCTCGCATTGGACAAGGGAGAAGTGGTGATTCCCTTTTGCCCCGACGACACCAGTTCGAGCGCGCCGCCGACACGGCCTTCCACCCATTGATTGTCGCCCAACTGCCAGTTAAACAATTCGATGTCGTTGCCGCCGATCGAGTCGTGCGCCAAATCGCCGTCGGTTTCGTCGAAGTTCCAGTAATGCGACAAGCCATCGAGCGTGTCGCCGACGTATGCCGCATCGAGAACGCTATTCATGTCGATCGTGTAGACGTCGTCCGCCGCCACAGGAGAGGCGAGCGCATTGCCGGACA
>JAGQOS010000232.1 GCA_020427265.1 Planctomycetales bacterium | reverse complement strand
TCACAGTGCGCGGCGATCGCAACATGAAATACGATTTCTTCGTACAGGTGCTCGACATTGCTAAGTCGAATGGCGCGGTGCATGTCAACATTGCTCACGAGGCGAGTGAGTAGGCGGCACTCGCGTTCTCGGCTCCAGTGCCGTCGGCCTTAATAAGTTGCCTGTAGGCCAACATAGCCAAAGAACGGGGCGCCGGGACGCGGGCCATGCGGGTGACGCGAGACAATGTATTGCTCGTCGAAAATGTTTTGCAGGCCGCCGAAGACTTCCCAGTTATGTGTCAGCTTGCCCCAGAAGCTGATATCCCAGATGAAGTAATCGTCGGTCCGGCCGAATCGCGCGTCGGGTTCATTGGATACGGGATTGATTTGAGCGTCGGTATTGCTCGCCGTCGTGAACATCGATTCGATGTAATTGCCGGTCAAGTCGAAGCCGAGGCGTTCAAAGTGCAAGCCCGTTCCCATCGACAACGCCCACTCTGGAATGTAGGGGATCCTTGCTCCGCGTGCGCCACCGGCGAAGATCGATTCGGCATCGGCCGAAACCGAGTCGGTCAACTGACGGGCGTTTGTATAGGTTGCCGTCAAGAACCAGGGATTGCTAACGCACCATCCGCGATCTTGGCCGAGATCGTATTGGACGGCAAATTCCAGGCCCTCGGAAAAGACTTCGCCAACCTGTTCCGTTTCGCCGGTGCCAGCACCGCCGACGTGGTCGAGTACGAGCAGGTCGTTAAAGTGTGTATAGAATCCGATCAGTGTCATGCCGAACGCGCGGTTGGGATTGGAATAACGTACACCCAATTCGCTGGCCAAGCTCTCCTCTTCTTGAAAGCCGTCGACCACGGCAGCCCGTGGGCTAGGTGGCGAGAATCCGCGGTGAAAACTACCGAGCGCCAGCAACTGGTCGCTCAACTGGTAGGTTATGCCGACACCGCCTGCCGTCAAATCCAACTGGTCTGTTCCGGTGCGCGCCGGCACGTCGAAGTCGTCGTGAATGAGATTCAAGTGCTCAAAGCGAACTCCTGGTGTTACCGTCAAGCGGTCTCGCTGGATCGCATCTTGGACATAAAAGGCTATTGCGTTCGTCTCTTGTCGGCGGTTCCCAGCATCGCCCGGTGTGCCGGAATCGCGATCCGTGATCGTGCCATTTGTGGCCTGGGTGAACAATTCGTCGCGTTGGAAACGACGCACCCGGTCCGTGTGATACCGGATGCCGCCCTGAATTTCGTGGTCGGCCGCGCGGCCTTCGATGAACAATCGCGATACCATGTCGTAGCCGTACGAATAATAGTCGCGGTTGTTGTTGCGAACGCGCAGTACACCCGCGCGTTCGCCTCGCAAAACATCCAAGGCATCGCCGTTCAGGCTGCCGGCCAATGCGGCCGAAAGACTCGTGTTGTTGCCCGCATCGGGCGTGCCATCACCGTTGCTGTCGACGGCGCGTAGGTCGTTGAGCTTAAACCAGTTTCGCTCGAAAGTGTTATAATATGCTGTGAACGTGGTCGACAGGCAGTCGCATTGGGAGTCGCCCAGCGTGTAACGCACATAGTTACGATTGTGTTGCGTGTCGATGTTGTCGAATCGCGAGGCGGCATAACGGCGGTACGGATCGCTGCGAAAGTCGGACTCAGAAAGTCCGAGGTAAGTTTCGTTGGCTTTGAAGTCGCTATATCCGGTCTTCACTTCCCATCGCTGATAGATCTCGGTGCCAGGTTCCCAAAACAGCTTGAGCATCGGCTCGCGTTTCGAAAAACCGGTATCGCGAGAATCGGGGCTACGAAAGTCGGGAGTCTGATCGATATGCTTAAAACCGTCTGTTTCGCGGAAGTAGCCTTCGAGCAAGAAGCCCCACCGACCGAGCGAGGCTTCGTAACTGCCGCCGAAATACGTGTGAATTCGCATTTCGTTGTTCGTCCCGTACAGCATGCGCAAATAGGCGGTCGGGTCGTCCGGGATCAACGTCGAGTTGAAGTTGATTACGCCGCCGGTAATATGTGGACCGTATGGTACTTGGCTCGCGCCCTTAAAGATTTCGACCGACGACATGCGGCCGACCGTGGGGAAGTAGTAGGCCGAAGGTGCGGCATACGGCGCGGGCGCGGCCAAGATGCCGTCTTCCATAATGGTTACCTTGGCGCTACGCGTTGTGTCGACGCCTCGCAAACTGATATTGGGGAAGTTTCCGAACCCATCTTCTTCGCGCAGATACACGCCCGGCGCTTTGCGCAGCACGCGATTAACGTCGTCGTACGATTGCGCGCGAATTGCTTCCGTACCCAAGAAGTCGGCCGAGCCTACGGATTCGAATGCCCCCTGTGCGTCGCCAAAAACCGTGCCGGCCCCCGGCGTGGGATTAAACGCAGGTGGCGTCGCCTCGACCGTCGTTTCCGGCAGCACCAACGGGCCCTCGTCTTGGCCGTAGGCAGGACGGCCCGATTGAATTGATGCACAGGCGAACGAAAGGCTCCAAAGAATCGCGAAACGCGAAATGGTCATGGCTGGGAATCTCCAAAACGCTTGCGGAGCGTGCCGACGCGGTCGCCTTGCCGGTGAGAGAGGAGTGTGGCAAGGCGAGCAGCGATGTCGGAACCGAATGATTGGCGGGCTCAGTCGTGTGGGTGGTTTGCAGCGATTCTCACGGCGCTGCTGGTAGGACTCGTTATACCGATGCGTAGCATTGTATCGGGCGATTCGGTTGTCGGGCTGGAACTGACGGCTCCGGCCTGTGAGAACCGTTGCAATCGGCAAATCTTCGCGCTGGTTTTGGCGGAATTCCCACAGGCGGATGTAGGTGGCCCTCGACATGCAAACGGTTGGTGGCGGTCATGAAATGCGGCAATCGAGCCCGGTATTGCGTTTCCCGAGTGACCAGCAGCATGAAACGCCCAGCTCTCGACGCGCTAGCATCGCGTTTCGTTGACTCGTGCGCGGCCGTAGTGCAATATGGCTAATGCTAGCAATAGTTTACGCAAATGACCGATTCTCGATTGGTGAATGGGTTCCCGATGGACTCTACCGACGCTTTGGCCGACAGCCGTGAATCAGACGTCGTTGCTCGGGAGAGAGTTGCTCGGGAGACGCGCGACGTGAGTCGCCTTCAATCGTTACCGCCTGATTCGGCAAGTAAAGTCTGCGAGCTCTCGGTGGTCATTCCCTGCCTGAACGAGGCGGAAACGCTGGGGATCTGCCTGGAGAAGGCGAATCGCGTGCTGCGCGAGCATGGCGTGTGTGCCGAAGTCATTGTGGCCGACAATGGGAGCATGGACGAATCGATCGCCATTGCCAACGAACATGGGGCTCGTGTCGTCGCGGTGGCCGCGAAGGGATACGGCAACGCCTTGATGGGCGGGATCGAGGCGTCCCGCGGCCGATACGTGCTCATGGGCGACGCGGACGACAGCTACGACTTCCTGGAGATTCCCCGTTTCCTCGCCAAGCTGCGCGAGGGATACGACCTGGTTCAGGGATGCCGATTGCCGACGGGCGGCGGACGCATCCTGCCCGGCGCCATGCCCTTGCTCCACCGAGTTTGGGGCAACCCCATGTTTTCGTTCCTCGTGCGACGGCTGTTCCACGCCCCGATACACGATGTGTATTGCGGCATGCGCGGGTTTACCAGGTCGCTATATAACGATCTGAATCTCCGCTGTACCGGTATGGAGTTCGCCACAGAAATGATCATCAAGAGTAGTGTTTTCGGACGGCGTATCGCCGAAGTGCCGATTACATTACACCCCGATGGCCGACGGCAAAATCGACCACATTTGCGAACCTTTCGCGATGGCTGGCGGACGCTACGCTTCTTTCTGATGTATAGCCCGCGGTGGTTGTTCCTGCTGCCCGGCTTGCTGCTCGTGTTGTTCGGCATGCTCGGCTATGTTGCGGCTTTACCGGCGCTTACGATCTTCGGTGCGACGGTCGACGCACATACGCTGCTCGTGGCCAGCATGGCGATTTTGCTCGGGTTTCAATTAACGGTTTTCGCGCTGATCACCAAGACTTTTGCCGTGGTCGAGAAACTTGTGCCGGCCGATCCGCGGCTCGATCGATTTTTCAAGATTTTCAAGCTCGAGCATGGTTTGTTGGCTGGCGCTCTGGGCATGGCTGCGGGGTTTGCCTTAATCGCCTTGGCCGCGAATCAGTGGCGGTTGGCCGAGTTTGGACCGCTGGAATACGCGCGGACCATGCGCTTGGTGATTCCCGGCGTTACTGCGATGGTCTTGGGGGGCCAACTCATCGCGTCGAGCTTTTTCGTCAGCATGCTGGGAATTAATCGTCGATGAGGCACTTGGAACGAGTCCATCAGCGCTTTGTCCGCGACCGCCGGGCACAGGTTCTGGCGCGGCATCTGGCGAGCTTGCTTCCCCAGGGCGCGCGCGTTCTCGATGTCGGCTGCGGCGATGGCCAAATTGCAGCGCTCGTCAAAGGATGGCGCGACGACATACACATCGAAGGGATTGATGTCTTGGTGCGCGATGATGCGGCCGTGCCGGTGCAGCCCTTCGACGGTCTGACGATCGCTGGCGACGACAATTCGTTCGATGTCGTTACTTTGGTCGATGTCTTACATCATACCGATGACCCTCGCGTGCTGTTGACCGAAGCGCGACGCGTAGCAAGTCAAGCTGTGGTGATCAAGGATCATTTACTCGAAGGAATCGGGGCTGCGCAAACACTGCGTTGGATGGATCGCGTTGGCAACCAACGGCATGGTGTCCACTTGCCCTTTAACTACTGGACTCGCGCGCAGTGGCAAATCGCATTTAGTGAGTTGGAGTTGCACGTTGAACACTGGATTGATCGTTTGGGCATCTACCCCTGGCCGACGCGGCACCTGCTCGAACGTTCGCTCCACTTCATGGCCCGCTGCCGACCGTGTGAGGCCGTCGCGCGGTCGTCGTCCGTTCTTGCGCAAACGATTGAATGAATCCGTATTCTAAAGCAATACCCGCAAAAAGCCCCTGGGAAGAGGCCTATGCTCGGTTTGAAACACCCGAGGCGGAAATCGCCAAGTTCATTCGGCGGCTCCGCTCGTTTGGTGTCGAACGCTGGAATCGCGAGTCGCGTATCGTCGAACTGTTTTGCGGTCGGGGAAACGGTTTGCACGCGTGGACTCGGCTGGGATTTAGACATGTGACCGGCGTTGATCTATCGCCGGCGCTTCTCAACGAATATCAAGGCGAAGCAACCTGCGTTGTCGCCGACTGCCGTGAGTTGCCGTTGGAGAGCCATGCGGTCGATGTCGTCATTGTCCAGGGCGGGTTACATCACTTGATCGATCTTCCGACTGATCTCGAAGCGGTACTTTGTGAAATGCGCCGTTTGCTAGCGCCCCAGGGATGTGTTGTGATTGTTGAACCATGGCTCACACCATTCTTGGCCTTCGTCCATCTGTGTTGTCGTCGTAGGCGGTTGCGTTGCGTCTGGCCCAAGCTCGCGGCGCTCGCGACGATGATCGAGCACGAGCAAGCGACCTATGAAAATTGGTTGTCGCGGCCCGACCAGATTCTCAATCTGCTCCACAGCCATTTCGCCCCGCTCAAATCAAATGTTGCGTGGGGAAAACTCTCTTTTTTGGGGGCGTCTCCGACGCGTGGCGAGTAAGATTCTTGGCGCGCCGCTGCGGCGCAACGGGCATTGCGCGACCATCGACGGTGATCTGGAACGAGAAATTTGAACCGTGCTCTTCGCCACTCAACCGAATAGCGATTTGCTAGGCCACTTCCGCGGCAAGGCGGGAATCAAGTCCCTCGCGAATAGCTAGCGCCAAGTCCATGTCGTTGCATGGCTTCGTAAATACGCGAAAGACACGTCCTTCATTGACCGCGCTCAGCATCAAATCGACGCTTGGGTGGCCGGTAAGCACGATACGCACGACATCTGGGAAGTGTTCAGCAACCCAGGCCAGGAGTCGAGTGCCTGGCATGCCGGTCATTTGCTCGTCGGTTACGAGCAGATCGACCGATTGCGATTTCATGGCCACCATGGCCTCTTCGGCCGAGGTTGCCGTAAAGATGCGATACGGCTGATGACGCAAACCGCGCACGAGCGCATATAGAACGTTCGGTTCATCATCGACAAGCAATATAGTGGATTGCACAGGATTCTCCTTTAACGGCGATCCGGAATGAAATGGTGAAACCACTACTAAGCAGTGAGCGCCACGGACGGCTGTTGGGTTGCCTTGTCTTTGCCCTGTACGTTGCCAACGCAGCGAACCTGAATCGGCTCACGCACGCCTTTGGCAGAATCGGCAAATGCACGCAACCGACGCAACGTTACCTCGTTGATTTCCTGCCCTTTGGCGATCAGGATGCTGCCGTCCGAAGCGACAATGTGGCTCTCGGCGATCATGCCAGTCTTCAGGTCGGCAACTGTGCAGGTGGTGATCTCGTGCCGATCACACACTGCCGAGGCCAACGCCTGAACAATTCTTGTGTCGATGTCGTCGAGTTCCTCGTGTTGCATAGTAGCAATCGCTTCGTGAACGCCGACGCGGCTCGCAAGCTGGTCGTACTGAAGGACGGTTCTCAATACGCGACGACCTGCGGCAAACGCGGCGCCTCGCTGCGAATCTTCATCGCAGACTCCAAAGGTCGCCTGACGCGAAATGAGGTCGGCGACGCGTTCCAGCCGAGGAATCTTTCGCACAAGCTCACCGCCGTTGCGCGGGTGGGCGTCGAGCATCACTTGCTCTTCCGGCGCGAGCGGACTACCGGCAAAGTACTTCTCGAGAACTTCCGGCGGTACTGCAATGCAGCCAATGTGCGAAAGCATAGCCGCGATCTCTACTTCCCACGCGTTCGTGATGGCCAGGTCCGCGCATACTTGTTTAGTAAGCGTCCGTACTTGGGCGGCGCGGCCGAAGGCCAGTGGGTTGGCGAGCGAAAGCACTTCGGTCATCAGGCTCACGCTGCCGCTGAGCGTCTTGGAAAGTAGGTCGTGCTCGGCGCGGCGCAGTTCGTACTGGCGTAAGCCGGCCTCGAGCGTTTGGGCCAGCGTGTCGGGTGGACATGGTTTGTTGAGGAATCGAAAAATCCGTCCCTCGTTAACCGCGTCGACCGCCGTTCTCTGGTCGGCATTTCCCGTCAACATGATTCGCACCGTGTGAGGGTGGGAGTCGGCGACGGAAGCCAGGACTTGAAGCCCGGAGACGGTTGGCATTTGCATGTCGCACACGACGACGGCAAAAGGTCCTTTGCATTGGAGTAGTTCCATCGCCGGCGGCCCACCTTCGGCAAGCGTAATATCAAAACGTTTGCGCAAATGACGCCGGTAGCCCTCGAGCACGTTGCGTTCATCGTCCACGAGTAAGATTCGAGGCTCCATCGAGCAGCTCCTGTTAAAGTTGTTGCGGCGTCAACGGGCGACGTCCACTGAGATGACAGTTGGGTGTAGCGCCAGCAAGGCATTCCGATGCGAAGACTAACACGTCGCCTGCCGCGGCTTCACGCGTGCGCTCGATAATGTTGGCGGAATGAACGGCCATGAGCGGGGTGGATTCATGATTTGGGCGGTCATTTGGAGTGCGGTAGAAGGCGACTGCTTCGGCAATTGCTGCCGGCAGTCCCCAAAGGCCTAGAAGATAGCTGCCGGC
>JAGQOS010000231.1 GCA_020427265.1 Planctomycetales bacterium | reverse complement strand
AATGCATAGGGTGCGAGCGAATCGGGTTGGAGCAGGAATTCGACGCAGCGGCCAGCGAGCCGATCGGCTTCTTCCGAAACCTGTTTGTCGAGCCGATCGACATGCGCGAGGTCGACGTAGCGCAGGTCGCGCAAGCTGATAATTTCGCCGCGTAGCGTGCGGAGTTCGGCTAAAGAACGGACGAAGGCGTCGATGTGTTCAAAACGCTCCGACTGCACGGTTGACAGCGCGGCCTTTGTGCTTTGGGCCACTTCCCGCAGTCGTTTGGCCGTGTCCTGGCGGGCGCGGGTCACCTTTTCGAATTCGCTGATCGCCCCGGCGGCCGTGTCGCGAATCTGAACCAACGTGGGTTTGAGGTTGCCTGTTTCCTCTTTGTCGATCCAGAAATACGAGTCGACAATGTCACCGGTGCGCTTCACCAGGTCGAAGTACAGATTGCCGTACGTGTCATCCTTGGTGAGCAAGTTCAGCACTTCGTTGCATTCGGCCATGCCGCGAACCAACTCGCGGTTGCCAATCTTGTAGAGCATGGAGCCTGTCTTGGCGTGCGGCTGATACTCCTCGTCGAGATACGGCGTCTGCCAGATCTGCAACGCATGGTGTTTCTGAGGTTCGTCCTGATGGCGGAACGTAAGCAACTCGCCGCTGCCGAAGAAGGCGTAGCCCGAGCAAACTGTCGGCGTGGATACTTCCTGCGAAATTAGGTTATACGAGAGCAGCACGTAGGTGCCGGACAAGCGGTTGAAGAACACGAACAGCACGTCTTCACCGTTGCTCGATCGCACACGTTTCTCGAACATCATATCGGTCAGGTCGAGATCGAAAGTTTTGTATTCGCCCGTCTGCAGGTAATAGCCGTTGGGGAAGATCAATCCGTGATCATCGGGCAGCAGAACGCACGAGTCGGCAATGGCGTCGATCCGACGTACCTCCTTGATCTTTTCATTGAAGACCAGGTATCGATAGTCGCGCTCTTGATAAGGAAGCACCTTCATCAAGATCAGGTTGCCTTGAATCGAATACTGCACGTCGGCGTCGTCGAGCGTTTGATCGGCGTTGTCGACGTCTTCGGCATAGATGCCTTCGCCCGAGTCCGTGTTGTTCTCGACCTTCACGGTCAGATCGCCGCCGACAGCTTCGACGAACACGCGATCGTCGATCGATACATGCGGATGCACGCCGAAGCGGTACTGATCGCGCGTCGCCTTGGTCCAGGCGAATTCGTGCTGGGGCGGATACGTGAACTGGTGGTCGCTGCGGTTGTCGAGGTATACGAGCCGATCGCCGTCGATCGCCCACTTGAAGGTCTTGATGTCGGCCGGCCCCTTGCCGATGCGAAACACCATGAACAAGTGCGGGCCGCGCAGCGCAAAGCGGGCGAAACGCGTTTCCTTGTAATACTTGTACAGGTCGTCAAAGTCGCGCTGAAACTGCTCATCGCCGAGCATTTCCAACGGCTGGCTCTCGAAGGTCCGCTCGTGATAGCGGTAGACCGAAAAGACGTCGGCCAACGTCACATGGGATCGCAGGCCCACATGCACGTTGTATCCGAACAGAAACCGATCACCGATCGCCACCAGATCGCGCGGAATGCAATTGTTGTCGGTCGTAACACGCTCGGTTCCGATCAACTCCGTCTCGATCGACCCGAACACGGCCTTGCGCGATTCGTTAAGCTTCGCCAAGCCGGCACGCAGCTCTCCGCCCGCATGTTGCAGTCGCTTGCGGATGATTTCGTACGTCTGCCCCTCCAACTCCGCGGGTGCGGAAGCGTCGGAAGCTTCGGTCGTGGCGGTGATTGTGTCGGCCATTTGGATGGGTTACAAAATTCGGGAAGGTTGCAAATTGCAAATTGATGAATGCAAAATGCGTTCGAATTTCCAGGTTGTCTACTTATTCTTTTTCGTTCCCAGGATCCCGCCTGGGAACGCACTGTTTCCGACGCTCCGCGTCGCTGGCCGCACAAACGGCCTTGCCTCTACTGCTAACGCCGAGGCCGAGCCTCGATCCTCCTGCATACCCAGGCGGAGCCCGGGAACGAGTGCGGTTACTTCTTCGTCGGCAGTCCCAGGTTCAGGGCCGAGAGCTTCTTGTCGGCGAGGCCCGAATTCTGGGCCATTTCGAGCAGCAGTTGCAATTCGCTGCGCGACTGGTCGCTGTCGGCCATCGTCAGCATCTTGCCGATCAAGGCGGCGATCGACAGATTCTTCACATCGTCGCTACCGAGGCTGAAGCGGCCCAGCAGGTCGGACAATTGCTTTTGGAAATAAGCCGGATCGCCGTTGAAGAACGTCTGCTTCACGTCCGACAGCACGCTGCTGTTGCCCACGTAGCGATCGACCACCTTGCCGCCGGTGACCGAATTGACAATGCGATCGAAGAATTCGCTGTCGCCGCCGACAATGTCGATCCGCGCGCTCTTGAGCGCCTGGCCGATGACTTCGGCTTGCTCCTTGGCGATTTCTTTTTGAATGTCGATCGCTTTCAGTTCGACCTCCAAGTCCTTGTTCAGCTTCAGCTTGAACTCTTCGTGTTCCTTGCCGGCGTCGTGGAAGAGCTTCATGGCTTCGGCCTTGTCGGTAATGCCCTTGGCTTCGCTTTCGTACTTGAGACGCGACACGTTGGCCTCGGTCTCGCCCTGCTTGAAGTTGGCCTCGGCTTTGGCCTCGATCACACGGGCTTCACCGAGTCCGGCCGCGGCCGTTTCGGCGGCGGTCGCTTCGGCTAGCATTTTCTTGGCGTGTGTTTCTCGTTCGGCCGCATCGCGCTTGGCGTCGGCTTCAATGACCAACTGCTCGGCATGACGCTCGGCCGCCGTCTTCTGGGCTTCGGCCGCCTTCACTTCCTTGACCAAGGCCTGTTCCGCTTCTTCCTCGGCCTTCGTCACGGCTACACGCTTCGACCGGTCGGCGCCGGCAAACTGCTCGGTATCGAGGATCTTCTGCTGTTCCTCGACCACCTTGCGTTCGACCATCACTCGCTCGCGGATGACGTCTTGAATCTCTTTCTTCTCAACTTCGATCGCCTTGTCCTTCTCGATGTCGGCGATCGACACGATCCGGCGGCGCTCGACGTTCTCCAACTCGCGATCCTTCTCGACTCGTTCGGTTTCGACCTTGTCGGTCCGTTCCTTGCTCTTCTGGGCCACGATGATCTGCCGCAGCTTATTCTCCTCGGCCACCTGAAGCTGCTCTTCGGTGGCGATGCGGGCCGACTCGGCCTTCAGACGCTCTTCCTCCTGCACCTTCTTGGCTTCGGCTCGTTCGCGGGCCGTAATCGCGGCGATTTCCTTCGCCTGCCGCTCTTCGGCTTCGGCCTGTTGCCGATCGAGTTCGAGTATCGCCTCCCGGGCTTCGACGTCCTGCTTGCGAATGGTCTTTTCCTTGTCGCGTTCGATGTCGTTCGCCAGCACGGCTTGTTTGGCCGTCAGGTCGGTGATCTTCTTAATGCCTTCGGCGTCAAGAATATTGTCGGGGTTGTGCTGTTCTTTCGGGGTCTGTTCCAGGTAGTCGATCGCTGCGTCGTCGAGCAGGTAGCCGTTCAGGTCGCGGCCGATCGTCTTGATGATCTGTTCCTTGAACTGTTCTCGCGACGTGTAGAGGTCGACGAAATCGAACTGCTTACCGACGGTCTTCAACGCTTCGGAGAATTTGGCGTCGAACAGTTCCACCAGCTTTTGTTCGTCAGCGCTGCGTTCACAGCCCACAAAGCGGGCCACATGCAAGACATCGTCAGCCGTGGGATTCACGCGTACGAAGAACGCCACTTTGATGTCGGCCCGAATATTGTCTTTACAGACAAGGCCTTCGTGGCCGTGGCGATAGATCTCGACGCGTTTGACGGAGATCTCCATTAGTTCCAACTGATGAATGATCGGGAAGACCACCATGCCGGTAAACGAAACTCGCGAACCGCCGAGGCCGTTACGCACTAGCGCCGTTCCTTGAACGACCTTTCGGTAACAACGAATGGCCACGACAAGCAGGCCCATGGCCATGATGCCGACAAAACCAAACACGACGAAGGATAAACCGGGCATGATCTGTCTCCTGATCTAAATGGAGATGTTAAATCGAATTGAAATGTGTACGCCGCGCGGCGGCGACCTGGTTAAGCCGTGGACGCCAGCCCACAGTCACTGTTGCTCAATAATCTCGCTATCCCGTCGGGGCGAGTGGGGGTGTTCGTTATCTGGTTGCTATAGCCCAATCCGGGCTTCCATTTTCGCTTGTCTCTTTCTTGCCGCGGAATTCACCCGCGGATAAATCCTGTCGCCGTCGCGTAACGGTAGGTCCGCTCCAAAAGTGTCTGTGTCGGTGCAGCCCCGCGCACAGCGCGCGGCATTGGTTTGGCCAAATGGTCGATCGCAACCGAGTCAATCACCAGGCCACCGAGGTCGCTGCCGACGTGTTCGAGTAATCGTGCTTTGAGCGATTCCGTGTCGTGGTAAAGCTCGTCGAATGGGTGCTGCGATACGACCTCGCCCACGGCCAAGGCACATCGGTGTTCCAATACAGTAAACTTCTCGTTGGTGCCGTTGAAACGGCCCCGCTCGTCGCAGCTTGCCTCCACCATATCGGCCGTGGTTCGCCCGGGAGACGCCTGGAAGACGACTTTCACATCGACTGCCTGGCCGTCGCTGCTCCAATGTCGCGGTTCGCGCATTCGCTCAACCGTGATGCGGCGAGGCGCGAGATCCAGTACATGAACGCGATGAAGTAGTGGCGACGCGAACAGGCCGTTCAGGCTGACGCGCGGCCCGCCGATACCGGTACGAACCAGCGCCGTGCCGCTGGCCGCCTTGCGGTAACAACACAGCGCGAGGATCGGCAGGGCCAACCCCGCTAGCGCCAGGAGCGTAAAGAGCGGGAGCGTCGATGTACCGATCATGCCGCGTCTCCTTCCCGTGCATGGCGTACGACAACATACGTGTTGTTGTCCGGGTTATAGGCGCGAATCTCGACCGGCGTGCCGCGCTGGAGCGAATCGCCATCGCGCGACACCGCGTTGATCACGATGGGCGGGTTCTGATGGCCCACTTCGCATTGCCCCCCTTGCTTGTCGACCGAAAGCGACGTGACCAACGCTGGCTTGCCAAGCATTTCGATTTTCTTCAAGGCTTCCTTCTTGTTGATTTGCTTGATTGGTGTCGTGATCGCCTTGGCGATCAGCAGGCCGAAGATCAGGTTCGGAACGAACAACGCAATGGCGAACCATGTCTGGTAGCCGATCCCGTAATCGGCCAGGTAGTAGTTCATTTGAATCGAGACCACCCACATGCTCAGCACGACCAGGCTTACATAGGCCATGACGGGTATTTCACCCACGTTCAAAAAGCCAAGCAGCGACTGGGAACTGAGCCCGGGCACATCGCCGGCGTCGGCATCGAGATCCAACTCGGCGCCGTAGTCGACGTCGAGATCGATGTCGAAGGCGTCGATATCGACCAACCCGACGATGGCGATCAGCCAATAGGCAGTCATCACGATCAGCGCGACCGTGTAGACCATGTTGGCGGGCGCAAAGGCCGCTTCGTAGAGTTCGTTCATCGTCCCAAATCCTTATGTGCGCGAAGCCGGTCGGCAATGCGTCGCACGCGCGACGCAAGTCGAGATTCATGTTCCGGCTCGCCGCGAACCATGTCAACCAAAGTTCGCGTGGCCGCGCACGGGGTGATTCCCGCCGAGGCGCGGTCGATTCAAATCTAGGTGCGCCTTTGTGGAGAAGCCGTGTTTTTCAACGGTATATTCGCAGACGCACCTGCAATATTGGAAAAAAACACGCGGCTTGAAAGAAAATGGCCAACCACGCAATACATGCGGCAAGAACTTGGCGCCGAGGCGCCGGACGTGGCGATTGTACCCAATTTGCAAGTTTGGATACTAAGGTCCCAGCGTCGACTTAATCCTTCACTCGCTTCGGCAGCGTGAAGCTATAGAGCACGACGACCACGCCGCCCGACATTAAGCTCCACGGCGCCCAGTCAGGCGGCGTGATTTCGCGACCCTTCGGCGCGTCTTCGTAGTCGGCCCCGATTGCCTGTTCCTTCGACTTGAGAATGGCCTTCTCGACCGCCAGGCACTCGGCCCCGAGTATGATGCTGGAGATTCCCAATGCCAGAAACAGTGCTCGCCACATGGCCGCGCTCCCAAAAACCAGAGGATTTTCTGTTTCCTACATCGACCTGTTGCGCCAGGGAACTGCAGCCTCTTGCCGATGTGTCCCCGGTCCCAACCGACCTCGCCAACGCTTTATAGCGGTCGATCGTGCTCGCAGGGCTGTAGGTGCCAGAACCTCCCGTTTCGGCTATACTAAATGTGCGTTTTGAAGCGGCTTCTTTTCAACTTTTCGGTGTTGTTGTTCATGCGAACGGGACTAGCGACCGGGGCGACCGACCGGCTCGAATGGATCGTGGGGCCGGAACACGTAGTCCACCTTGGCGGCGCGAGCGTTGCCGGCGGCGTCACGGTGTTTTCTACTCCATCGATGATTTTGTTAATGGAGCGGACCGCGCGCAAAGTACTCGCACCGTACTTGGAAGATCACGAAGCATCGGTCGGCGTGCGGGTCGAGATCGAGCATCTCGCCGGCGCCCCGCTGGCCGCCAAGGTGCATGGCGAAGCACGCGTGACGGCGATTGAAGGACGAACGGTCGACTTCGACGTGGCGGCCTACGACGGCGCCGAACTGCTTGGCCGCGGTCGGCATCGCCGCGCCGTGGTCGCAGTCGATAAGTTGCGCGAGCGCGTGGCTCAAAAAATCGAACGACTCGGCGAGGGGATCATGACGCCAATTGGCATCGAGGCGAATTCTGGTGAACTGCCTCAGCTCGAAACCCTGAAGTGCGAGGTGCGCGGCGGTGTGGCTCGGGTTACGCTCAATCGGCCGAAAAAAAACAACGCCGTCAACGCGGCCATGACACGCGACTGGGAATCCCTCGTGGCGTGGCTCGCCGGCCATGCCGAAGCGGCGCGCGTAGTTATTATTCAAGGGGCGGGTGAGAATTTTTGTGCAGGTGACGATGTCCCGGAAGTGGGTACGCTCTCGCCCGACGACGCTCGCGCGCTCAGCCTGCGGCAGGCGGAAATGTATTTGGCCTTCGCTCGCTTGCCCCAGCCAGTCATTGCCGCGATCGATGGCTTCGCTCTTGGCGCTGGTTGCGTGTGTGCTGTTAGTTGCGATTTTCGAATTGCGACCACGCGCGCCCGCTTGGGGATGCCGGAGATCCTGCTCGGCTGGCCGCCGGGTTACGGCCTGACGCAGTTGACCGCCGCCGTTGGCAAGGCCGCTGCGCTCGACTTGTGTTTGACCGGGCGACAAGTCCAGGCCGAGGAGGCGCGAGGGATGGGCCTGGTGAATCGTGTGGTTCCACCCATGCGTTTAGCCGCCGAAGTCGAGCAATTGGCGTCACAGTTGCTCGCCTGCCCGGCGCGTGCTTTGCGCGAAACGAAGGCCCGCTTGCATGCCGATCAACCTTGGCAAGCCGGTAGCGCCTATCTGGCCGATACAGCGGCCTATATTCGTTGCTTGCAAGGGAGCGACGCCCGCGAAGGCATCGATGCGTTTCGCGCCAAACGCACCGCCAAATTCTCGGAGCCCTAGGTAAC
>JAGQOS010000230.1 GCA_020427265.1 Planctomycetales bacterium | reverse complement strand
GATTCGCCAGGCTCGGCTATCCTGCTACCTTGCCGTGATCGCAGGGATTGCGGCCGTCATCCCCGAGATTTTTCCGTGTGGATTCTCATTTTCTTGCTCGCCGGCTTCGCGCTGCTCCTTTTTGGCGGCGAGTTACTCGTGCGCGGTGCGTCGCACCTAGCCGTGGCTGCTGGCGTTTCGCCACTGGTCGTCGGTCTCACGGTCGTCGCCTACGGGACGAGTTTGCCGGAGTTAGCGGTTTCCGTGCAATCGAGCTGGGCGGACAAGGCCGATATCGCCGTCGGCAATGTCGTAGGGAGCAACATCGCGAACATCCTGCTCGTGTTGGGGATCGCCTCGCTGGTAACGCCACTGCCGGTATCGCGCGAAATGGTTTGGCGCGGCGTGCCGCTGATGATCGCCGTTTCCGTCTTGTTCTGGCTCATGGCATTCGACGGTAACTTCGGACGCGCTGATGGCTTGATCCTGTTTATCGGGTCGGTCGCCTACACGGTTTTTACAGTACGGCATAGCCGCGCTCACACGCGGCGCAAGCGCGAAGAGGCGGCCGCTATGGGTGTGGATGTCGACGCCGTCGAGACGGCGCGCTCGATTGTCGTCGAATTGGCGATGGTTGCCGCCGGCCTCGTGTTGCTCGTTATCGGCGCTAATTTGCTAGTGCGCGCCGCGGTAGAGATTGCCCAATCGTTCGGCGTCAGCGAACTGGTCATCGGTTTGACAATTATTGCCGTCGGCACGTCCCTTCCCGAAATCGCAACGACCGTCGTCGCCGGCGCGCGCGATCATCGCGACCTGGCCGTAGGCAACGCCATTGGCAGCAACTTGTTCAATATTTTGATGGTCATCGGCCTCAGCGCCCTTATCGCGCCGCACGGCATCCCCGTGGCGATGCAGGCGGTCGCCATCGACATGCCCATCATGATCGGCATCGCGCTCGTCTGTTTGCCGATCTTTTGGTCAGGTTACTGCATCGACCGCGGCGACGGGGCGTTGTTGCTTGGTCTCTACGTTTTGTACACGATTTATCTCTATCTCAGTTCCGTCGCAGCGGCCCAGCCCGCAATGTTTGTGCAGGTTTGCTGGTTTGTGATCGCTCCGGCCGTAGCAATGTGGTTGGTCGTGAAAATAGTTCGCGCCCGCAAGCGAACCTAGCGCGCCCTGGGAAAGCTATGGCGTTGTCTCACCGTGCGCAACCGAGGCATTGCCTGCGTACGCCTGTACCAATTGTCGCGATACTACGAGTGTTCTGGTTTGCCGGCCGCCCGTGTTTATGAACTAGCGACTCTCGCGCCTCACCTGCTGGTTGAGTTTTCCTCGGCAGTGGGGATAATAGAGCCATGGACTCGAGCCGCGCTTTCGGATCGCCAGCGTGCCCCGGTGCAGCGAAGCCATTCGTGGCGACCGTGCTTTTCTGATCTTATAGGCGCCGTCGCGCGATGTAAAAAACCACGACCACACGACACGTCCAAGGTGAATCGTGATCGTCTTGTTCCTTGCCGAAGCGACGCGACCCGGCGCTTATGCGAACCTGTGGTGGATCTTTGCGATTCCCGCCGCGCTGCTGTTGTTCATTGCGATCTGGCGCTGCATCGCGCTGGCCCAACGTCCCACGACCAGCGGCAAAAGCATGGCGGCGCTGGCGACCGTACTGGCCACGGCGCTCGTGGCGATCATCGGACTGCCGCTGCCCAGATATATTTTCCTTGCCGAGGCAGTGGCGGCGCTCGCCGCTTTCGATTTGTTGTTGGCGCTGGTAATGGGCGTTTCCATTCTAGCCGCCATTGTGCTCGCCATCTGGGGTCTGATTCAACTTGGGAATCGGCGGCTGCGACTCGAGCAGGGGGGCCGGCAAGCCGTGGCCGCGCTCTGCGGCGGCGCTATTCTATGCCTAGTCGTGCTGCTGCATGTTGGCGAAACGGTGGACCGGCTGATTGCCGAGGCCGAACCGGAGGAGCCCATCGAAGCGACTCCCCAGCCAATTATCGAGCCTCCGATCACGCCCAAGCCGGCAATCAACGAACTGGACAATGCCACGCGGTCCGCTGAGCCGGCGCCGCATGAAGTGCGCAAACCGGTCTTCGATGCGCACGGCGAGTGGCTCGTGAGCCAGCCATTTAACTTTCGCTATTTGCGTCCGGCGACGGGTTGGTTGGAGATGCCGCCGGGCCAACAAACGAACGGCCAAAGTTGGCAATGGCGCCACATGCGATCCGATATCGTCATGGTGCTCGTGGCTGAAGAGATCGGCGACGTCTCACCATCCATCTACACCGATGCGTTGCTGCTGAGCATCGAATCGCGCGGGGGCAAGAATGTTCGCGCGACCCTGCGACAACCGCGAGCTTACGGTACTCTGCAGGGTGAATTCTCGATCGTCGAATTCGACGATGGCGCTCTGCCCACACGTTGCGAAAGCTGGTCGTATGCCGTGAACGGTTTCGGCTACCGCATCACGCTTGTGGGGCCAGACAGCCAGCGGGAGAAAATTCGCGAGCTGGGACACGCCTGGTTTGGCGGCCTGGAAATCATCGACGCCGAGCGGCGTTCACAAGTCAACGTCATGCAGCAGGGCGTGGCCTATGAGTCGGCGCCGTTCGGCTATCGCGTGAATTTTGAGGGCACGAAATGGAGCTGGGGTGAGTCCTACAGCCAGCATCTGCCCGCCGCCGATATGGTGGCGCAACGCGGCCTGCACGAACTTCTGATTGTGCACGCTTTCGATCTTGCCGGCTTATCGCCCCCGGCCGATGTGTTGCACCAAATTCTGTTGGAGCGATGCTACGTTGCCGACCTCATCGGTCCGGCCGCGCCGTTGCGCCTTGGCGATGCGAGCGGCATGATGTCGGTCGCGGGCGACGAGGCGCTTTACGAAGGTCGCGCCTATCGTTTCGCGTCGCTGCAGGCCCACGGCGTGGCCTATCTGATCGCCGTAGCCGTGGATACGGCGCGAGTGACCGACGCGCAGCGACAGGCCGATTACATGCTTACCGAGTCGCTCGAACTTTTCGAATTCATCGATCCGGCCGGGGCGATTCCTTACACAGTAATGCATGAACAGCGGCTTTTTGCACAAGGCAGCCTCCTCAACGAAATCGGCATTCACTACGACTCCTTGGGCGATTCGCAATCGGCGCTGCGCTGCTATGAACCCGCCACGCGGCTCTTGCCCGACGAGGTGGTCATCCTCGAAAACGCCATCACGCGAATGTTCGATCTGTCTCGGCATCGCGACATTGTGCAACTGCTCGACGAGCGGACGCGCGCCGTACGGCAGTCGAACGACCTGCAGGTGTACTACGCGTTGGCACTGCAAAAAATGAATCGCAATGCCGACGCGATTCGGGTGTACGACCGGTTGTTCGCAAGCGGCTACCGTAACCGGGAATGGTTCGAAGACTTTCTCGCCTTGCTGCTCGACGAGAACCAGAACGATAAGGCGATTCAGTGGATGGCCCGCTATCGCCAGGGCGACGATTCCGTCGATTTGCTGGTGCTGCAAACACGCGTCTTGGGGGCGGCAGGCAAATACGACGACGCGGTGAAGTTGGTCGCCGAGCAGATTCGCCAGCATGGGATCGACGAAACCCTCGGGCTCGCACTGGCCGACGCCTACGATTACGCCGAGAAACACGACAAGATGCTCAAAACCACCGACGTGCTCCTGGCGCGAGGTTTCGATTCGGCGCAAGTGCACTACACACGCGGCCTCGCGCTGCTCGCGCTCGAACGTTTCGACGATTCCAGGAAAGCGCTGGAAGCGGCGCTGGCCAAAGCACCGGGTGATCAGCAAACGCTCGCCATGCTCGAACACGTATCGGGCCTGCTGGGCCAGGGCGACAACCGGCAGATCCGCACGCCGATCGAGCCCGTGGTGATTCCATCTTCGGTGCTCAACGCCTCGGTCGCCGACAAGGCGCCGCGCGAGGCGCACGAGTTGGGAGCGTACTACGTGCGTCGAATTCAGGCCTATGCCTTCGACCCGGGCAAGGAATTTCGCACGACGACCTTTGCCGAAGTGAAAATTGTCAATCAGCAAGGGCCGCCGACATTCAACACGCTGGAATGGACATTCGATCCCTTGTCCGAAGAGATCTATGTTAACTACGTGCGCGTGTTCGACGCCGACGGCGCGCTGGTCGCCAGCGGCAAAGTCGACGACTACTATGTGCGCGATGAACGCGGCTCGCTCGTCTCGCAGGACCGTGTTGTGCACGTGCCCGTGCCGGCGCTACGACCCGGTTACCGACTTCAATACATGCTAACGCGTCGTGAGCCAGCCGCGCCCGAGCGGTTTCCCTTCACGCAGCATTTCTTTTCCACCGGACTGCCGGTACAGCATTCCGCCGTGGTTCTGAATGCGCCGCAGGGGGGCGTTCATCGAATTGCCAGCGATGGCGTAACCCATCAGCGCGTCGAGCGCTCGGACGTGTACCAGTTGTTCGAACCTTTGCGCTATGCCTACGAACCTTTGCAAGGCGAGGTGACTTCGTTCTTGCCGTATCTCGAATTGGGAGATACCTCGACCACCTGGGCGGAACAGGGCCGTGTCTATCTCGATTTGGTCGCCGAACGATTGCAGATTGACGATTCGATTCGGCGGCTGGCGGCCAGCTTGATACGACAGTCCGGCAGCGACGAAGAGCGCGTGACCGCGCTGGTGCGCCACGTGCAGCGCGAGTATCGATATCAAGGAATCGAATTTGGACGCCGCGCACGGCTCATGAATCCGGCAGCGCAGATTGTGCACAACAAGTATGGCGATTGCAAAGATCACAGTCTGCTGCTCTATCAGTTGCTGCGCGCGAGCGGCCAGCCGGCGCATCTTGTGCTCGTGAATTCCGGCGGCGAAGTACGTGAGCCAATGCCGTCGCTTGATCAGTTCGATCACATGATCGTCTACCTGCCCGACTCTCAGGGTGGACGCTTCATGGATTGCACGGACAAAACAACCGATCTCGCCTTTCGTGTGCCTTCCGGGTTGGCGCGAAAGAAGGTATTGATTCTCGATCCGCAGAATATTCGCCTGGCGACCATTCCCGATTACCGCGTCGAAAAGTACGACATTCACGCCGATCGCAATGTCCTCGTGCTGGCTTCCGGCGATCTGGAGATCGAAGAACGCGTATCCTTCCACGGTTATCTCTCGGGTTCGATGCGCGGTTACCTGCGCGATCTGACGACCGTCCAGCGCCGGACCGAAATCGAATCGCGCTTGGCCAACGGCGGACGCCGCGTGCGCTTGGAAAAGGTCGATGTCACGAATCTGGATCCGGCCGTTGGGCCCGTCGCCGTTTCGCTTCGCTATCAGGTGCAGGGCGCCATGCATCGCTCAGGCGGCTCGCTGGTCGGACGCCTTCCGGCGCCCTGGGAAGAGTTCTTCCTCGACCCCGGGCTCGCTCCCGATAGAAAGACTCCGTTCGAAGTGACGATGCCGATGACCGTGTACAGCCAGGTGACTGTCGAGTCGGCACCAACGCTGGGTCGTCCAACCGTAGCGAACGCCAAGGCCGGGCAGAACACGCAATTCGGTAAATCGGTGGCCAAAATCTCGGATGCAGGGCAGCAGGGCGTGAAAATTCAGGCCGTGTTCCAGCGCTCGGTCGGAAAATTTCCTGCCAAGCGATACGACGAGTACCGTCAAGTTGTGCAGATGGCGCGCGAACTCATGGGGCCGCTGGTCCAAGTTCCCGTTGGGCAGCCCTAGATTCTTTAGCTAGGAAAGAGCCGCGTCGATTCGGCGCGATATGCCCTGGAATTACTCTCGGCCACCATTACCGCGAAGTTCGGTAGGAATGCACAAGCCTTGACTATTCCCCCAGGCTTCTACTATTTCTCAGGCTGATGCTCGCCCGCAACAGCAGAATTACAGCTACTTATGCTGTATTCTTCCCATGTGATTCGTTGGCGGCATTGCTAGTATCGATGTAAGTATTTGGTAATGTTATTGTTACGGTACTTGTTGTCGAGCGATGGCCGTGGTGCAGTCGTTCGCTACGGTCGGATTTTGTCGTTGCAGATCATTGACCCCGCAGTGCGACGCAGATAGTCTAGTATCTCGTTTCCAGATCGTATCCGTTCCCTCCGAACGGTCCTCTTGGCGAATAGGCCATGCAGTTGAAGTCCCTCAAAATATTCTGCGATGTCGTTTCGCGCCGAAGTTTCTCGCGCGCGGCCGACGACAATGGCATTTCCCAATCGGGCGCCAGTCAAGTGGTGCATCAGCTGGAAGAGCGCTTGGGCGTGAAGTTGATCGATCGCTCGAAGCGCCCGTTCATGCTCACGCCCGAGGGCGACACCTACTACGAAGGTTGCCGCAAGCTCGTGCAGCGCTATTTTCAACTCGAAGACGAAGTGCGTTCGCTGCACGACGAAGTGGCCGGCCGTGTCGTCGTGGCGTCGATCTATTCGATCGGCCTGCATCACATGAATTCGTATTTGCAACAGTTCCTCGCGCAACATCCCAAGGCGAACATCCGGCTCGAGTATCTGCATCCGCAGCGCGTGATCGAAGCCATCGAAAAAGATGAGGCGGACCTGGGGCTCGTCAGTTATCCGCGCCCTTCGCGCACAATCGACGCCGTGCTCTGGCAGCAAGAGCCCATGGTGCTCGTCTGTTCACCCGACCATGCGCTTGCCGAAAAGGATTCGGTCGATCTGGATGCGCTCGATGGCCAAAGCATGGTGTGCTTCGATTCCAGCTTGCAAGTGCGTCGCGAAATCGATCGCGTGTTGCAGGAAAACGAGGTCGAAGTCAACGTGGCGATGGAGTTCGACAATATCGAAACCATCAAACGCGCGGTCGAAATCAACGCCGGCTTCAGTTTGCTTCCCGAGCCAACCGTGGCGCGCGAGGTCGAGTCGGGATCGCTCCACAAAGTGCGGCTCGCCTCCTGCAGCTTAACGCGGCCGATCGGCGTCGTGTATCGCCGCGGCAAACACCTGACCGGTACCGCCCGAATCTTTATCGAGTCGCTCGACATCCCGGGCCTTTCGCTCGATGAGAATGGCGAAATCGAACACACTCGCAACGGGTCGCATGCCGAGCGCCGCATGACGGCCGACGTGCGCGGATAGCTAAAGAGAACAAAACGAAACAACGCCTTACCGACGAACGTGAGAACGAAATTCATGATGGTTGAACGTGGGAAAGAGATGAATCGTATGGATGACTTTCGCGCCGAGGGCCGCTTGCCCGCCAAGTACGGACTTTACGATCCGGCCAACGAAAAAGAGAACTGCGGCGTGGGGTTTGTCGCGCACCTGAAAGGCCAGCGCAGCCATCAAACCATCATCGACGCTGAAGAGATACTCATCTCGATGGATCATCGCGGCGGCTGTGGCTGCGAGCCGAACACCGGCGACGGTTCGGGCATCCTCACGGCGCTGCCGCACGAATTCTTGCGCAAGGTCGCCCAGGCCGATCTGGGCGCCAAATTGCCGGAACCGGGCAAGTTTGCCGCCGGGTTGGTTTTTCTGCCGACAATCGATGCCGAGCGCGCCCATTGCAAGGCGACCGTCGAAAAGATCATCGCCCAACAGGGGCAGCGGCTCGTGGGTTGGCGCAATGTGCCGACCGAAGCCAAGAAGGCCGATATCGGGCCGACGGCGCTCGCCAGCGAGCCGGTCATC
>JAGQOS010000022.1 GCA_020427265.1 Planctomycetales bacterium | reverse complement strand
GCTTGCATGGGCTCCGGTTCGGTTGACATCGCGCCACGATTCTTGGTAGCTTTAGGGATGGAACAAAGATGCGTAAGCTGTTCAGCGAACTCTATTTGCGTATCAAGAGAGGAGGCATGTGATGGTCCGTTTTGCGCAGGCAACCCGAATGATTCGCTTCGCTCCCACGCTCGCCGTTATTGCTTTTGCCGTACTTGCGGCCAGCCAAGCTTCGGCCTTCGACTGGCTCGAGTTGCCGTATGACTCGAAGATCATGGTCCGGGACCGCGGATTCGTTGCCGGCGTGCTTGCTGGTCGCGACGTCTTGGATTCCAAAGAGAAAGAAACTCGCTTCGACAACTTCTTCAAGAAGGGACTCTTCTCCGAAATGACGCAGGAAAGCGTGCTCGGAGAACTCCCTGAAAAACGGCACGCTTTCTTCACTCGCTACGTGCGCGCCGCCAAGGACCCCGCCGCACTCAAGCGAGTAAACGACTTGACCCTGAAAATCGTGCCCGTGCTGATCCGGGGCGTAACCCGGCAAGGCAAGCACATGGATTTTCACCCGGCCGTCCAATACACAGCCGTGCTGATTCTGGGCGAATTGGATCGCGAACTTGGCGTTCAGTTTGGCGACAAGCAACCGCCCAAGCCTTTGCCCGAGGCGCTGCCATTGTTGTTTCAGTTGTACATGGCGAATGAATCCTCAGACGCGATTCGCGGCGGTGCGTTAGTCGGCATCGCCCGGCATGCGCAATACAGCGTTATCAATGATCCTAACGGAAAAATCGGCGAGGTTCTGTTGTCGCAGATCAAGCAGCCGCTGCCAGAAAACCGCGACCCTTCTGCTCACGATTGGATGCGCCGGATAGCCGTACAAATTTTGGGCGACATGGGACAAAGCGGTAGCAATCCCGAAATCGTTGCTGAAATTGTGCGTCTCGTGGGCGACAAGAACACCACCATGGCGCTCCGCTGCGCCGCGGCCGAAACGCTGGGCAAATTCAAGCTTCAGCCGGCGGCGAAGGTGAATGCAGTGGCATTGGCGAATGGACTGGCCGACTTGGCCGTCGACGCCTGCGTGTACGAGCAGCGCATTGTGGCTCAACTTGAACAACTTCCGTCGCGCCGACGCCTGGCATATCACTTGACCTGCGTGCGCAAGAGCATCGAGCCTTCGCAAAAGCACGTCGAAGAACCGCAGCAAAAGATGCTTGCGCGGATTGATACATTCGTTGCGCAACTGATTGAAGAGATGGACCGGTCGAGTTTTTCAGACGAAGATCTGTACGCCAAACTCGATACGATCAGTAGCCAGATACAAGCCGCGATCGGCGCCGGCGGCGGTTCCGGCGAAGCGCCAACCGCCACGCCAATCGAGGATACGACGGAACCGAAAGCCGACGAGCCGACGGGGTTTGATCCGTTCGGTTTCTCGCCCGACACAGCGCTGGATGCACGCGGACACGCATAGCCGCAACGGCAGCAGACAGGCCAGGCAAAAGGAGTTGCCTTGATCGTTCTACTTGGGAAGAGAATAACAGCGGCGCCTCGACACGTTTGGGGCTCACTCGCCACGTTGCTGATGTGCGTCGCGCTACCCGGATGCAGATTCGGAGATACGCGAGCCGAACCCGGCCTCCATGTCGAGCAGCAGGCAGCCACCGAAAACCTCGCGCCGAATGTTCCCCCGGCGCTCGCGGCAAACGAATGGGTGCTTCGCGTTGGTCCTTCGGACAACGCCGCGGCGCTTCCACGCTGGCGTCATCCTGGTCTCGAAAAGCTCATCGATTTACCCGCGGATCAGCGCCCCGGCTTGGTTGCTCTGCTCGAATCGGATAGTCCTGTGGCCAAGGCCAATGCCGCCATCGCACTTGCCCGCCTGAACCAGGGAGAGCCAGGCTTGGTGGTTGGAGCGCTAGCCGAAGCCGTTTCCTCGCCAATGGAAACGCTTCCAGCGGCGCGGCGCATGTCCTTGCGGCAGGCCGCCGCCGAAGCATTGGGCGCGGTCGAATCGTCGGAGGCGCTCACCGCGATTAATCAGTTGCTGGCCGAGTTAGGCGACCTCGATGGTGCAAACCGTTCGAAGTACGAAAGCAAGTTGCATGCCGAGTTGATCCACGCGTTGAATGACGCAGGAGCGGACTTGCCGGTGGAACAAGGCCTCGCAGCTTTGCGGTCGCCCGATCGTGAGGTCCGACTTCAAGCAATTCGCGCCTGGCCGATCGATCTTGAATCGCCTCTGCCGCCAGAAGTTGTCCAACTGGCTCAAGATCCCGACGATCCGATCCGATCGGCCGTCTTGCGGCTTCTCGCAGCCAGCCAACACCCAAAAGCACTGAACGTTTGCCAACAGTCGCTGGCCGATCACGACATCGCCGTTCGATTGACGGCAATCGAAGGGTTGGCGCTATTGGGCGGCAACGACGCGGCAAAGATTCTGCGCGGCTTGCTCGCCGAAACCCAAGGGCAACAGATCCGATCGGCTGTTGTGAGAGCGCTCGACCAGGCGGATGAAAAACAGGCCGCGTTCTCGGCAGTCGGAGATGAAGCGTGGCAAGTCCGGCAGGCCGTTGCCGAATGTCTCGCCGACAAACCCGGCGAGAGCGCTAAGACCGTTGCCCGGCAACTGCTGGGCGACACGAGCACGCAGGTGGCCGAATCACTCGTGTCGAGCCTTTCCACATGGCCGTTGTCGGATTCCGCCCCGCTGCTGCTCGACGCGATGGCTTCGGAACAATTTGCCACCCGCAAAGCGGCCACCGAAACGCTTGCCGACCGCTGGCCTGCCGCCCGGCAATTCTCGTATCAGGCGTCGGCCGACGTTCGCGCCGAAGTCTTGAATCGACTGCGTCAGCAGTGGGAAGAATCGGCGCAACCAGTTGGCGATGTAACACCCGCGAGCGCCATCGCGGTCGATCGCCACCAAACACCTGGCGCACCCGAGGAAGCCGATTACTATTTGAAGATGCTCGCCAGCACGCATCCTTCGAACGAGCTGCGCGCCCGCTACCGTGCCTCGCTGCTCGCCATGGGCGAGTCTCTTTTGCCGGCCGTCGATGACTTCGCTCGGCGTCATGAGGGTGAAGTGCCGGACGATGTATTGACGAAAGTTTTGCCCGAGATCGACGCCTCGTTTGCAGAATTGCTGCGAATGCGTTCGCCGCACCTAGCCGACCGGCGCGCGGCTGCGGCCGCGCTTGCCAAACGCGTGTCCAGCGGCACCATGTCGGCCTTGGCGTTGCGTCAGTTGGGTGAACTCATCGTGCGCGAAGACGATCCGCTGGTTTGGCGAGCGATCCAAGAACCCCTACAGGTTGAAGAGGACGAGTCGGTCGTCTTCCTGCAGACCGCGGGCCTGACACATCCCGCGGCCGACATTCGCCGCCGCGCATGCGAATATTTCGCCATGCACCCAACTGTGGCGCCAACCGACGCGCTGTTGGCGTCTCTCGATGATGACGACACTTCGGTCGTCGTTGCCGCATTGACCGCCATCGGATTGTCGAAGGAATGCGACAATCCGGCGCCCATCGTGCGGCTCACGGCAAGTCGCGACAAGATGGTGCGCGTGGCGGCCGCCATGACACTTTCGCAGTTGGGCCACTCCGACGGAGCCGACGCGCTGGAGCGACTCGCCTTGGACGACGATGTCAGGATCCGTCGGATCGCTGCCGAGTCGATGGGACACACCCAACTCGAACGATTCGTACCCATTCTCATTCGCCTGCTCGACGATCAGTTGTCAGTCCGCCGAGCGGCGCTAGCCAGCCTCGTGGAAATTGT
This sequence comes from Planctomycetales bacterium, assembly GCA_020427265.1. GTDB lineage: Bacteria > Planctomycetota > Planctomycetia > Pirellulales > JAGQOS01 > JAGQOS01. The sequence continues at coordinate 18,813 of JAGQOS010000022.1, read as the reverse complement.
TGGCGACGACATCGGACGAGGCGACGGCCCGGCGGAGCCAAATACCGATGAGCAGATCCATCGCTGGCGTAAATGGCACTTGCTCCGCAACGTGAACTGATATCCGTCCTGCTTTGCCAGGCAGTTACTCCTGGCTGCCCGGCATCCGCCTTCCGTCGAGAATCTGCTGCAAGGTCTCGATTGCGAGTTCCAACTGCGAGTCGGCCGGTTCGGCCAGTGCAGGCTCCGGCGGCTCGCCCGCATAGGATTCGGGCGTTGGTGGAGATGACCGCTCGGTGATGACGATGTCTTGTTGCTGGCGCCAATTGCGCAGCAGGGCCATTTCGCGTTCCGTTAATCGAATGGTCATCTCCGGTTTCGGCATGACCCCCCAGGCATCTTCTTCTCGCGCATCCTTGGCTCGATGGATGTTGGCGCCATTGGGCCGAACGTACCTTGCTGCGGTAAGTTTGAGCAATGCCTTTCCGGCTTGAATGGGGATTACATGCTGAATCGTTCCTTTACCCCAACTTCGCTGGCCGACAATGATCGCGCGTTGATTGTCTTGCAGGCACGCCGCCAATATTTCGCTGGCCGAAGCGGAATAGTGATTTACCATCACCACCAGAGGAATGCCCGGGTACGGTCCGTCGCCCGTGGCGATGTATTGTCGCCGTGGTTTGTCGCCACGACCTCGGATCGAAACGATTTCTCGATCAGCCGGCAGGAACAGATCGCTGATTTCGACGGCTGCATCGAGCAGACCGCCGGGATTGTCGCGAAGGTCGATCACGACGGCGGCGAAACCTTGTTCGTGCACACTCTGCATCGCCTCGGCGAATTCTTCGCTGGTTTTTTCACCGAAATTTAGGATTCGTAAATGGGCGATCCGCGGATCTTGCTCCAGGGCGAACTTCCAACTTCCGTCGGGATGCGGACGACTGCCCACGACCGACGGGACATTGATTACTTCGCGAACGACATCGAATGTACGTGGCTGGTCGAATCCATCGCGATTCACGAGCAATGCAACCGGCTCGCCAACCGGTCCCCGCATCGTGTGCAACACGTCGCGCATTGTCATTTCCGAAGTCGGCAAGCCGTTGATTTCAAGAATTTGGTCACGAACCTCGATGCCAACCTTTTGCGCTGGTGTGCCGAACAGCGGCGGATTTATCACGGTCAGTACTTGCCGTGCTCCGGGGGCCTCGCCTGCGGGCTCAAGTCGAATCAGTACGCCGACGCCACCAAATTCCTGCGTCAAGTCCGCTTCGAATTCCGCGGCATCCTTGGCGTTGATATAGCCGGAATACTCATCGAGCTGCTCAACCATTCCTTCCATCGCGCCATCGAAAAGGTCTTGCGACGAAACGGGATTGAGGGCTTCGGTTTCAACCTTTTGCAGCGCATGAGCCAGAAAACGCGCGAACGGATTGCGTTCCGCGCGTCGGAAACAAACGAGCGAAACGATGGCCACCAAAAACAGGACCGTGAGATTGCGTCGCGTCACGAATGTCGGCTCCAAAACTTCGATGCGCCGCGAGACGGCGTTTTCAAACCGATTCCCATTGTAACGCGCGTGCGTTCGCAGAGTTACCCACCCAAGAATGGCACCGGCACCAGGAAGGCGTGTTGTTCGTACAGGCTCCAGACGGCGTTCCACGAAGTATACTGCGTGAAATACGCCACCAAAGCGTAAAACCCTGCAGCCGGCAACATCGGCACGCGAGCCAGAACACGAATGGGCCAGGCGCGCGGCAGCTCGCGCTTTGCGGCCCTGGCGAGCGCCCAGCCGCATAGCAGGCGTGCCGGAAAGATCGAAACGACGAACAACAGACTTGGCAACCAGGCCGCCTCCCGCGGAATCAATTCAATTTTCAGCAAATACAGAGGCAGCGCCAAGGCAAGCGTCAATAACAGCGATACAAGAAAAGCGACGGGGGCTCGCCGGTAGGCGTGACGCACGGAGCGCAGTTCCAAGATCGCGCGAAATCTGTTTTCGGCGGCCATGCGCAATTGTAAGAATGGCAAATAGAGCAAGACGACAATAAGCAGCGCGGCGCCCAGGAAGCCACTTGCGGGAATTCTTGTGCCAAGCGCCATCAAGCTAATCGGCAGGACGAGCCAAAGCATCCCGCCGACGAAGCCGCGAAAGCCAAGCGAAAAGTAATAGGGAATACGCAGGCTAACTGCAAAGTTCCACAGTTCATCGCGCGCCTTGACATAGGCGCTGGGGCGCGCGTAGGAAAGCAAAAAATGAATCGGCCGCGGCCAGAGAAAATGACGCAGACGACCGCCGCGCGCGCAGGCCGCCATCACGTGGAGCACGACCCAAGCAATACCGACTGCAAGAATTGCACCTAAGCGCTTGGTTTCTGCGCTATGGGGATCGATCAGTCGGGCCGATGTGTGCAGCGACGAAATCAAGCGCGGGATCCACAACAATAGCCACGCGCCCAGGAGTACGCTGCCGATTCGAGCGGCTTTGGATATTCCGATCAGGCCATCCCGAAGTCGACCGCTCCGCGCGACTCGGCCCCCGGCTTCAAGTAAGTATCCTAGGCTGAGGAGTTGTGCGACGGGTATCGTCGCCAGAATGGCGAGCGCAAAGACGACCGACGCCAACCCGAACACCCAATTCCATGACCGATCGATGCCGCCAAACAGTCGCTTCAACGCCCCGAGCCTGGCCTGGGGAGTTTCCGAGACCAGCTCCGCTACCGCGAACTGTTCTTCCGGGACCAACTCAACTTCGACAGCGAGGGTATCTTGCATGACTTCACTCATGATCGGTCGCGGACCAATGTATCGTCGACAAACGGGCGTCTACGACGGTATTCGCTTGGCTCGGAAAAATCTTGGGAGATTTCTTCCAATTTAGAACGCCTGCCAGCGAATTGCTACAATAGAGTCGTTTAAGGAGCGTGCCGCCCTCGATTCTCCAGTCCGAAAGTAGGTTTCGTATGTGGGCCAGGAATCTCCTCTTTTTTGCCGTTTCCCTGACGGGCCTGGTTGCACTCGGTGCTTCGCTGTTTCGCCAGGTAGAAAGCAACCAAGAGCACCCTCGGCGTACGATTTCTGATGAGCAGCGCGAGGGCATTCGCCTGGTGGCCAGCAGCATTGATGCCGCCATGGCCGCCAAATGGCAGGAGGAAGGCCTGACACCTGCCGGACCTGCCGACGAATTGACGGTCATTCGGCGTTTGGCCCTGGCACTCGTGGGTACAACGCCCTCGCTCGAGGAAATCCGCTGGCTCGAACGCCTGCCGGCGGATCAGCAATTCGAAGCGTACCTGGATGCGTTGTTCGCGGACCGCCGCTATAGCGATTATATGGCGGAGCGGCTGGTGCGTCCGCTGGTCGGCGTGGAGCAGGGGCCGTTTCTCGTTTACCGCCGTCGGCGTTTTGTTAGCTGGATGGCCGATCAGTTGTACGAGAATCGGCGATACGACGCTGTTATTCGCGATTGCCTGGCCAGCGACGGCATTTGGACCGCCCAACCAGCGACGAACTTCGTAACGGTCTCGCTGCAACAGGACAAGAACAACCTGCCGGACGTGGATAAACTCGCCGGGCGCGTCTGCCGCGCTGTGCTAGGAGTGCGGCTGGACTGTGCGCAATGCCACGACCACCCGTTCGCGAGTTGGGAACAAAACGACTTTCAAGGACTCGCGGCGTTTTACGGCCGCACAAAACTTGAGCTGACGGGCCTGAAAGACAACGGTGAACCGCATGAGTTCGACATCCATGCGACGGGTGAAACAAAGGCGGTGGAGCCGTCGGTTCCCTATGCTGCGGAACTCTTGCCGAAGACGGGGCCGGTGCGCGAGCGGCTGGCGATATGGGTAACGCACGAACAGAATAAGGCCTTTGCCCGCGCGACGGCGAACCGAATGTGGGCGTTCATGTTCGGCCGAGCACTTGTCGAGCCGGTCGACGACATTTCGATCGATGGCCCCCATCCCGAAACTCTTAATTTATTGGCCGATGATTTTGCCGCCAGCGGGCACGATCTTCAGCGCCTCGTACGCATCATTGCGGCCACGCAGGCCTTTCAGGCCGACAGTCGAGCGGCCGAGGATTCGGAGTTGACGCCGCGCCACGCCGCTGAATGGGCGGCGTTTCCAATTTCGCGACTGAGACCTGAACAGGCCGTTGGGGGAGTCTTGCAATCGGCTTCTCTGACAACGATCGATTACGACTCGCACATCATCACGCGCATCACGCGAGCCACCAGCGAACAGGACTTCGTGAAACGATATGGAGATGCTGGCGTCGATGAGTTGGAAGATGCCACGGGAACAGTGACGCAACGCCTGCTGATGCTCAACGGTAATCTGGTGGCGGAGAAAACCAAAAACGACATGATTAACAATGCCGCCACGCGCATCGCGCGCTTGGCGCCCACAGACGAAAAGGCGATTGAAACGGCCTATCTCGCCACGCTCACACGACGGCCGAACCCAGAAGAACTTTCCCACTTCACGTCGCAGCTAAAAGGCACGACCGGCGAATACCGAATCGATGTCCTCTGCGATCTGTACTGGGCCCTGATCAATAGCACCGAATTCTCGTGGAACCATTAATCATGCATGCAAATCAACACGTTCTCGACCGACGCAAGTTGCTGCAACTCGCCGGACTAGGTAGCACCGCATGGATGACGCGCGTGGCGGACGTGTTGGCCCAAGAGGCGGAATCGGCGCCGCGAGGCAAGCCTGCGAAGTCGATCATCCTGTTGTGGCTGGCGGGCGGTCCCAGCCAGTTGGAAACGTTTGATCCTCATCCGGGAAAGGACATTGCCGGCGGCACCAAGGCGATCGGCACTTCCGTCCGCGAAGTTCAACTCGCGGCCGGATTCGATCAGTTGGCCGAACGTATGGAACACGTTTCGCTTGTGCGATCTCTCGTCAGCAAGGAAGGCGATCATGAACGCGGCACTTATAATTTAATGACCGGCTATCGCCCGGATCCGACCGTGTTGCATCCGTCGTTGGGCGCGATTGCCTGTCATCAATTATCCGATTCGGGTGTCGAGATTCCACGTCACGTGTCGATTTTGAACACTCCATGGCCGGCGCGTGGCGGTTATCTGGGACCGCAACACGATGCTTTTCAAATCGGCGATCCGCGCGGTCCACTGCCCGATGTGAAAGCGAGAGTTCTCGGGAAGAGACTCGAGCGTCGCAACGAAAATCTAAACGTCGTCGAAAGTGCCTTTGCCCGAGGTCGCACCAGAGCAGCCAGCGCCACGCGCCACGTGGAGACCGTGAAAGCAGCGCAAACCATGATGACTTCCGAGCAGTTGAAAGCATTCGATATCGAAGAAGAGCCGGCAGATCTTAAGCGCCGGTACGGCGACAGCCCGTTTGGGCGAGGGTGTCTGGTGGCGCGCCGCCTCATCGAGCAGGGCGTGCGCTGCGTTCAGGTGACGCTCCGAGGTTGGGATAGCCATGCCAACAACCACGAGACACATACGGAGTTGGTAGCCATGCTCGATCCGGCTTTCGCAACATTGATCGACGATTTGCGCGATCGCGAACTGCTCGAAGAAACCGTCGTGCTGTGCGGGGGGGAATTTGGGAGGACTCCCAAAATCAATGGACTTGGCGGCCGCGATCATTGGCCGCACAACTTCTCTTTTGCTTTGGCTGGCGGAGGAATACGCGGCGGCCGAATCGTGGGCCAGACCGATCCAGAAGGGACTGAAAAGGTGGTCGAAGCACAGCAGGTCGCCGATTTGCATGCGACCGTGCTCAAGGCCCTCGGAATTGACTACGCCAAGGAAATCATCACACCCATTTCACGTCCGCTGCGGCTTAGCGACGGTGAGCCAATCGAGAAGCTCCTGGTGTAAACGTCTCGACCGAACGGAAACGGTCCAAGTTAGCCCAGCCGACGAACCGATAGAACCGGCATTTCCGGCAGATCGGTTCGCTGCTCTACACAGGTACGCGCGGCGCGGTTACGAGATCGACCATCAACAAGAGACTCATTCCGCCAAAAAGCATCAAGACAAGGTTCATTTTCGCTCCTCCTCAATCGTGTTTGCGACACCTTCGTGTCCCGGTCACTACGTTAGTTGCCGGAGCACAATCGCGAGTCACAAGGATTGGCGAAATTTTTGCCAAGACGGGTGCTGGCCACGGAAAACCGGAACTTTCCGGGAGAAACCCGCTGCCGGATATCTACTTCTTCACGACGTCGGGGAAGCGGCAGAGCGGCTTACGGTGCTTGGGAACGTTGATCAGGTCGGCAATGGTCGTGTCGCCGAAGGCGTGCTCGATTGCTTGCGCCGCGTCGTCCAAGCTGCGATGGAGCGGGCAAAGGTTCATCCCGTGCGTGCCGATCGGGCATTCGTGGAATCTCCGCACCGGATCGACCACGTTGACAACTTCCAGAACATTCAATTCCTTGGCCGGTATGGCCAACGTGAAGCCACCGTGCTTCCCTCGCTGGGCATTGACGAGTTGTGCGCGGCTAAGCGTTTGCATCACCTTGGCCAAGTATCCCAGGGGCACTTGCGTTGCTTCGGCAATCTGGGCGTTGGTTCGGGGCTCGGACTGATCGGCCAAATAAACGATGGCTCGCAACGCATATTCGGCCGTTTGAGAAATCATCGCTGCTCCCGATGAAGCACATCCATGGATAAGCTAACCTGTTTCTCCACAATAACTTGACGCCCGTTTTCCGTCAATTGTCGCTGCGAATCGGCGCAGCCGGAGCGGCATGTCGACTTGCCGCCAAACGAGTTTTCCGTTTGTCGAGGTCGGGGGCATGGGTCGCGGGAACCGCATCCAACCAAGTTACTTATATCAGGATATTGACATCCATTTATCGGCTTCATAAACTTGATGGCGTTACAGCATTCAAGGCCCTCGGATCGAGGAGTGAGCAATGATTCTTCAAGCCGTTCCAACTTCGAATGGACAACCCGACGATCTTTCCGAATCCGACATCAGCCAGCTCGCGCGAGCCTTCAAAGCGCTGGGAGATGAAACTCGCTTGCGGATTGCCGTTTATGTGAGCCAGCATGGCAAGGCAAACGTGCGTCAACTTTGCGAGTTGCTGCAGATGCCACAGCCGTTGGTCAGTCATCATCTCGCACGCATGCGGTCGGCGGGTATTCTCGACATGCAACCCGATGGACGCCACCATCTGTACGGCATCAACGCTGCGCGTTTGGCAAGCCTGATGCAGATGCTATCGGCGCGAAAATGTGGCGCCGCTCCGTGTGATCGATTCCTCGATTGCATCTTCGGATGATCTCGATACCCACTGCGCAATCGCGCCGTTGAGAGGTTGTTCGGTTTGAGGAGAGGTCGAGTACTCGAAATATGGTGCGAATTGCATCGTGGCGATATCTTGTAGGAAGAAGCTGACTTTGCGTCACGTTTTGGCGAAGTCGCAAACCAATCTTCCGAACATTGCAAGAAGTTCGCAGACCATGGCGGCAATGCTGAAATCGGTGAATGTAGGCATCACCCAAACCATCGAGTTAGGACGGCAAACCGTTCCCACCGGAATCTTTAAACGGCCGGCCCCAGAGGCAATCCACGCTGGTCGGCTTGGCTTAACAGGCGATGTTCAGCTCGATCGGCGTCATCACGGGGGGCCGGACAAGGCGGTGAATGTCTATCCGAGCGAACATTACTCGTATTGGTCCGAACGGCTAGCGGGCGACCTTGGCCCCGGATCGTTCGGAGAAAACTTCACCACAACGGGGTTGTTCGAGGAAGAAGTCGCGATCGGCGATATCCTGAAAATCGGCGCGGCGTTGTTTCAAGTCACGCAACCGCGGCAGCCATGTGGAAAACTTGCAGCGCGCCATCGCGAGCCGAACCTGGTGCGCATGGTATACGAGAGCGGACGAACGGGATTCTATCTGCGCTGTTTACAGCCCGGAAAAGTGCAGCAAGGCGATGCCATCTCAACTACTGAGCGGCCAGCCGACTGCATCACCGTATTGGAAGCGTTGCGCATCATGGAACGTCGCGACGATGCCGCAGCGATCGAGCGTTTGCTGGCCATCGAGGCGCTCTCCGAGGCGTGGCGCGAAGAGATCTCGCAACGATCGAAATGATGGCTGCCCCAGGAATGCACCTCGCTGCTGCAGCGCTACCAGCGATCCTCGGGTCGCCGTAAGACCTCATTCAGCACAACCGCGCGACGAACGGATCGCGGTTCACGCATCATCTCGCGAATCTCGCGAGCCAGTGAAGGTTTCGATCGCGACCCGCGCCGCTCGCCCCTTCCCGATGCCTGCCCTTCATGCGTATGTTCGTGCAGATGGCTGACCTCGTGATCGAAGACTTCGTGCAGGTGCGACTCAACCTTTTCGTCGGCCAGAGCAACTTCTTCACCCAGATGACTCGTGCGCGCCTTCTCATTGGCGATGGCGTAAGGATCGGGCTGTTGATCTTGGGAGCGACTGGCAGCGGGTTCTGCCCGCTTGGCGGATTGTGTGATCGTCACCGCTTCGACGACCTCTGGCTCAACGATTTCCGCTTCCAAGACCTTTTCGCGCTGCCTGCCACGCGGTCGTGCGGTTTGTTGCCGTCGCTCGGCGGCGTCGCGTAGGAACTCTTGCAGTTCGGCGCGAATGCGATCTTCACCGGCTGGTGGATCACTGTCGGGCGAGTGCGGACGCTCACGCTGAGCGCGGCGCGGTGGAGCGGACTTTTGCTTGTTGCCAAAGACCTGGGAGAGCACCCAAAAGATGATGAATACCAGGAACACGGCTGCGCGCACCCAGCCTTCGACATCGGCAAGTAAGGCGAATGCGTGGAGCGAGATCATGGGAATGCTTCGCCATGCACAAAGGACAGCATTTAACTCTTATCGCCCGACGTGCCGCCGGCAATCGCACGGCGCATGTCGGTATCAGCCTGGACGTTTCGGAGCTTGTAATAATCGAGCACGCCGAGTGCTCCCGACTGAAACGCCTCGGCGATGGCCCGAGGCACTTCGGCCTCGGCTTCGACCAGCGCGGCGCGGCTCTCTTCGACTTTGGCGTTGTTTTCCTGTTCTTCGGCTACAGCCCGGGCGCGACGACCCTCGGCCTGGGCGCGGGCGACTCGCGTATCCGCCTCGGCTTGATCGGCCTGCAATCGGGCGCCAATATTGTCGCCAACATCGATATCGGCGATATCGATCGACACGATCTCAAACGCGGTTTGAGAATCGAGTCGTCGTCCCAGCACTGCCTTAGAAATCCGATCGGGATTTTCCAGGACTTCGGCATGAGTGTCGGACGAACCAATGGCGCTCACGATACCCTCGCCCACGCGCGCAATGATGGTCTCTTCGGTCGCACCGCCAATGAGCTGTTGCAGATTGGCGCGCACAGTGACGCGGGCACGGACCTTGAGTTGAATCCCGTTACGTGCTATTGCGTCGAGCGACGGTCGCGAGGCGCCGGGCGCGGGACAATCAATGACTTTCGGATAGACACTCGTTTGCACGGCCTCGAGTACATTTCGCCCGGCAAGGTCGATTGCTGTCGCTTGCTTGAAATCGAGTTCGATCGTTTTTGCTTTATTCGCAGCAATGATGGCTCGAATCACCATCGGCACATTGCCGCCCGCCAAGTAGTGAGCTTCGAGCGATTTCGATGTGATCCCCATCTCGCGTCCCAACCCGGCTTGCACCGCCATGATTTTCGTGCGTACGATTACCGACGGGTTGACTTTGCGAAAAGTCATTCGCAGCAAGTCGAGTATGCCGATGCCCGCGCCGGTTGTAACGGACTGAATCCACAACCGGAAATATCGGGCGAAAATGGCGAAGATCACCAAGATCACGACGAGCACGAAAATGATAATGAAGATCTGCCAAAAATTGACAGCCGCTAGGAGTTGCATGTCGAGTTTTCCTTGTAAGCAGAACCACCCTCCTTGTACCGGTTCTACGGCAAAAGTCAAGCAGTGGAGGAGTTCAGCTCAATCGACCGACTATTTCCTGCCTGCGACTTCGCCGAGCCTGGGCAAACAACACGAAGACCGGAAACGCCCAAAGGCCCGTTGGTCGCCCTAGGAATGGGGCTCGAATTTCCACTGAATTCACGACGTCTCAACGCGATGCAACAACAACGCATCTTCACGTCGCATGCGCCATACGGAAACCGGACCTAGCAAGAGCGCTGCCGCCAGGGCCGTCCGGGGCGCCATGAGCAGCATCGGAGCGCCGATCGCTAGCAACAGCATGCCAATCTCCGCTGGATGACGCAGCCAGGCGTAGACGCCTGTTTGAATGTAAATCCCCGAGCAGCGAATGTCACTCACAAAGGAAGGTCCCAAAGTGCGGATCGCCACGACGCGAAGAACGATTCCGGTAAACATCACTGCTACGCCAATCATCGAGAGCGTGTGGGCGCCGGGCGCCGGCGCGCAAATCACCCTTTCGATCTGTGCCGACCAGAAGACAGCCAGCAGGCCGATCCCAACCATCGCCGCCACGCGCATCGCTAATGGATCTTCGATGGATTCCCATCCGCTCGGCAAGTGGCGTGCGACGAGCCGGCTCTCCAGCGCGGCCGCCACCATTGTCATGAGAGTGAAGCAACCGATTTTCCAGCCAATGCTTCGCAGGTCAACGAGCAGAATCGTTGGCGCGACGAGTAGGATCGCATGCGCAAGATGCGCTACAAATTCTCGAGCGCAGCGGTGGGCCGAGATCATGCCTTCTCCTCGTCAGCCGCTTCGCTCAACTGGCGAACGAGTTCGCGAAACTGGTCCGCAGGAATTTGTAGTGTATCGGCCAGTTGGGCTAGCTGTTGTTGCTGACCATCGGTTTGCTGCGCAGCGGCCGACATCGTACAGAAGGCAAGTTTAACGACCAGCGCCTTGCCATGCGCCGAGAGCGTTTCCGCGATGTTCCTGACATAGGCGTTGAGGTTCGTGCCCGACGAGACCGCCAACGAAATCTCCTGATTCAAGGTTTCCGCCGAAACGGGCAACCCGGCAAGTTCGGTGTACTGCTTGTTGATCTCGGCTCGCTCCGCGTTGTCGACTTGGCCATCGGCCAGTGCCGCCATGATCATGACTCGCAGCATGCGTGTTTGCATTTCCTGCCGCTCTTTCTCCGGGTCGTACAACATTGCTTCTTCTGCAAACGTGCCGCCGCACGAGTTGCATTCGACGTAACGTCCGGCTTTGTCGAGCGGAATCAAAGGAATGAAATAGAGCGTGAAATAGCGGCGCACTTCCTTTAGGCCGCATCCGCGTTGCACACCGCATTGAGGGCAATGAAACTGTCCACCCTCGATGAGCGAAGTTCGGCCGCGTGAACCCCAGATGATCATGGCAAGCTGCCTCCGGCTATTGACGTGGGATGTTGAAGAGCAGTCACAAGGCTAACCCACTATATCAGGGTGTGATGCCCACCCCAAGATCGAAGCCGACTTTTTCGCCACCGAGATTCCAGCCTCAACGCGGGTGAAAAATCTGCCTGTCATCCACTCGCCGACGCGGCTCGGTCGATTAAAATGGAACAATCTTCCAGTCCCTTCACAGAGAAAGGATTTACCATGTCGCGCACATGTTTGGCCGTTTTGGCCGGCGTTCTCCTTCACGGTTCTTGGAGCAGCGCCGCTGTTGATCACAATACGCAACGCCTGGTCGAGGCCGAAAGCTTCTCGCAGCATGGCGGCTGGAAGCTCGACACGCAATTCATCCGTGAAATGGGTTCTCCCTACCTGCTCGCGCATGGCTTGGGAGCACCTGTGGCCGATGCCTCGACGAAAGTCGAGTTGCCAGGTGCAGGAACGTATCGCGTTTGGGTGCGAACGAAGGACTGGGTCGCTCGCTGGAAGGCGCCGGGATCGCCTGGCAGATTCCAATTGCTGATCGACGGCAAAGCGCTCGAGACAACTTTCGGCACCGAAAACGCCCAATGGACGTGGCAGGACGGCGGTACGGTTGAAATCGACAAGCCGCAAGCGGAAATTACGCTGCACGATCTGACCGGGTTCGATGGTCGCTGCGACGCGATCTTTTTCAGCCGCGATCCGCAGGCTATGCCTCCGAACGAGTCGGCGATTCTTCCTTCCTGGCGACGCGAGTTGCTCGGGCTCAACGAGGAACCAACGCTCAAGGACGGTTACGATCTGGTCGTGGTCGGCGGCGGCTATTCCGGCCTGGGGGCCGCCATTTCGGCGGCGCGCATGGGCTGCAAGGTGGCGCTGATTCAAGACCGTGGCGTGCTCGGCGGCAACGGCAGCAGCGAGGTGCGCGTGTGGGCCCAAGGCCTGATTCGCCGCGGACGTTATCCTCGCATCGGCGAGATCATCGAAGAAATCGCCGACAAGGCATCGAAGTCGCCCGGCACGTACGAAGAGTTTGGCGACGAAAAGAAAGAGGCGATCGTGCGCGCTGAGAAAAACATTGATCTGTATCTGAACCACCATGCCTACCAAGTGGAGAAAGACGGCGAACAGATCGCAGCCGTACTGGCCTTCGATACACGCACCAGCGAGCATAAGCGTTTCCGCGGCAAACTCTTCGCCGATTGCACAGGCCATGGCACGGTCGGTTTTCTTGCCAGCGCCGACTGGGAAATGCAGGACGAGGGTCGCATGGGCATGAGCAACATGTGGCGCTGGGACGAAGTCGATCAGCATACCGAATTCCCCGCAACACCATGGGCGCTCGACTTGGAAATGAAGGACTTTCCCTACCCGCGAGATCACCATGGGCAATGGTTCTGGGAAAGCGGCTTCGACAAGGACCCGGTGGAGGGCGCTGAAGCCATTCGCGATTGGAACTTGAGGGCTGTCTACGGCGCGTTTAACGCCATGAAGAATCGCGACGGCGCCGAGAAGCACAAAAACGCCGTCCTGACCTGGGTCGCTTATGTCGGAGGTCCCCGAGAATCGCGCCGGTTGATGGGCGATGTGATCCTGACCAAGGAAGATATCGTCACGAAACGAGACTTCCCCGATGGTTGTGTGCCGAGCACTTGGAGCATCGATCTGCACTATCCGAAGAAGCAATACGCCGAAAAATTTCCCGATAATCCTTTCATTTCGATCGCCCAATTCGACGCGCGCGTCGACCGGACTTACGGTTATCCTGTGCCGTATCGGTGTTTTTATTCGCGCAATGTGCCCAACCTGTTTATGGCTGGTCGCTGCATCAGTGTCACGCACGAAGCGCTCGGGACGGTCCGCGTTATGAAGACCTGTGGCATGATGGGCGAGGTCGTCGGCAAGGCGGCTTCCATTTGCGCGGAGCACGGCTGCGAGCCGCGCGACGTATATCACTCGTATCTCGACCAACTGACCAAATTGCTCGAACTGCCGGGAAAGGCGCACCGTGACACGTTCGACGCCGAAATTGTGATTCCCGACGACGCGCTGCCGCTGGCCGGTTCGCACGGCCCGCCAACAGGTCTCGACCCCGCCAAGATGGAAGGCATTGTCGTCGACGACAAGAAGGCGAAGCTGAGCGGCAATTGGAGTTCTGGCACCGGATTGAAGGGATATGTCGGCTACGCGTATCTCTACGCCTCGGGCGATAGCGGCGCGACAGCCCGCTTCGAGTTTTCGGTGCCCAAGAGCGGAGAGTACGAGGTCCGTTATGCCTATCTGAATCACGAGAACCGCGGCGGCAGTGTGCCGGTTACGATCGAACAGGGGGCTCTCTCGCAAACGATTCAGATCGACATGCGTAAAGAACCGCCGCTGCCCGGGTTCTACTCGCTAGGCACGTTTGAACTGGCTGCCGGAGAGACAGCCGCCGTAAGCGTGATCGCCAAGGGCGCCGGCGGCAACGTTCATGCCGATGCCATCCAGGTGTTGCCGGCCAAATGAGGCGGTCGCGCTGGAGCCATTGGTTCGCCTGCGGGCTAATCGTCGCGGCTGGCTGTCGCGGCAAAACGAATGTTGATCGGACACCGCTCCGATCCGCCGTTCTGCGCGGCGACGCGATGGGCACAACCTGGACTGTCCGTTTCGCTCGGCCGTTGGCCGAGAACGAGGCGGCCGATTACCAGCGAGGTGTCGCGGCGGAACTTGAAGGGGTCGAGGCGGAGATGTCACACTGGCGCCACGATTCCGCCCTTTCACAGTTGAACCGTTCGGCGGCCAAGAACCCATTTCCTGTTTCGCCCGCGCTCGCGACAGTGCTTGCCGAGGCTTGCGCCATTTCCGATTTGACCGGCGGCGCGTTGGACGTCACCGTGTCGCCGCTGGTCGCCTTGTGGGGTTTCGGGCCGCAAGCCACCGAACGCGGCAAGCCGACCGACGCCCAGATTGCCGCGGCGCTCGCGCACGTGGGAAGCGACAAGTTCGCGCTCGAGTTTGACGAAGCGCCGAATGGAAAAGGAGATGCTCAATGCTCGCAGCCGCAGGTGCAAAAGCTCGATCCGCTCGTGTGTTTCGATCTATCCTCGCTGGCTAAGGGCTACGCGATTGATCGGGTCGCCGAATATCTGGATCAACGAGGTTGTGACAACTATCTGATCGAACTGGGTGGCGAGTTGCGAGCGCGCGGCCGCAGCGATTCGGGCAGGCCGTGGCGCGCGGGGCTCGAAGCGCCCGATCGGCAGGTCGCCGGCCGCGTGCGCAGGAAGCTCGCATTGACGGATGCGGCGATTGCGACCTCGGGCAGCTACCGCCAATTTCGAGTAGCGTCGCGCGATCGCCAGGCAATCCACAGCCATTTGATCGATCCGCGCAGCGGCCGTCCGTGCGCGCACGCATTGGTCTCGGTAAGCGTGATCGCCGATTCGGCGATGCGCGCCGACGCATTGGCCACGGCGTTGTTTGTGCTGGGCCCGCGCGAAGGCTTGGCCCTGGCGGAGCGCGAAGGCATCGCCGCTACATTCGTCGAACAAAGCGACGGACCGTTTGTCGAGCGTCAATCCAGCTCGTTTCCCGCGAACTCGGCAATGGGGAACGCGCCTTAGGCCTCGGAACGAAAACTACTCGAAGTAGGCTCGGATGTCGTCGTCCTTGTCGAAGTCGCTGGCGCCGTTATCCGCCAGGTCTTCCAGGAACTGATCGATTTCCGCGGCCAGGTTGCGGTCGAAAACGCCACCCGGTCGCACGCCATGATACTCGAAGAAGTCGCGTTCCGAGCCGCTGAATAATTCCAGATCGGTCTGCCCACTGCGGATTTCGGCCAGGTCGTTCACGATGCGATCGACGCCGTTCTGGCCGTTGATAATATCGCGGCCAAATTCGCCATCGAGCATGTCGTTGCCGGTGCCGCCGAGCAGGATATCGTTGCCGATGCCGCCGAGCAGCACGTCGGAACCGCCGCGGCCGTTGAGCGTGTCGTCGCCGTCCATGCCCTTGAGTATGTTCGCATCGGAGTTGCCGCTAAGCACGTCGTCGTGCGCCGACCCCTTAATGTTCTCGATGTTTCGCAATTCATCGCCGTCGGCGTAGCCGCCGGTGCTCGGTTGAATGGTCAAATCGAGATCGACCGTGACGCCGGCGACGGAAGCTTCGTAGCTGACGAAGTCGCTGCCGCCCTGGCCATCGATAATGTCGGCCGTGGCGCTGGCGATGATCACGTCGTCGCCGTTGCGTGCAAAGACGCGCAACGGAACGTTGCCGCGGTATCGCGAGTTGTCGATTAGGTCGCCCCAAGGTGTGCCGACGACTGATTCGAACGTGGTGTTTTCGTAGGCCACGCCGTAGAGCGTGCGATCGTGCACGACGAACCCTTCGCCCTGCGACGAATTTGAGAAGTCGATGCGGTCCTGTCCATCGCCGCCATTGAGGGTCGAGTCGTGGACGTCGGCGATCACTTCGTCGTCGCCATCGCCACCCACCTGGCGATCATCGCCCGTGTTGCCGCGCAGCGTGTCGTTGCCGAGGCCGCCAAGCAGCACGTCGTTCCCCGGTCCGCCGATCAGTACATCGTCGCCGCGGTTGCCTTCGAGATGGTCGTCCAGGTCGCCGCCGATCAACAGGTCGTCGCCCTGGTCGCCTTCCAGGCGGGCATGGTCCATCGTCAGACGACGCGCGTCGACCATGTCGTGGCCCTTGAGGCCTTTGACCAGCACGCCGCCGTAGGGAAGCCCAAAGACTTCTTCCGCCGCGGCAATGGCGCCAGGCGAAACAATGCGCGAGATGGAAAGTCCCGGACCCGGGCCAATGATGATCGACACGTTCGTACGACCTTCGGCGTCGGTCCACAGTTCGAAGCGGTCGTGATCGTTTGTGCCAACCACCTGGAAGTAAGTATTCTCGCCGTCGTGGACAAACTCGAACGAGGTTTGCCCCGTGCCAAATCGCACCGAGGTCTCGTCGGTATCCGAGTTGTTGTCTGGATTCACGTCGTTGAATCCGGTGGCTGCTTCGACGGTGACCGTGTTCGCAATCACGCCGATCGCACCGGGATTGACGATGCCGTGCACTGTGTAAACGATCGAACTGCCGGCCGGCAGATCGATCACGTCGATCAGATCGCCATTGACCGGGCCGGGCGTCGAGGTGGCGCCGCCGCTGGCGACGCTTGTCCAACTAACGTTGAGCAACTCGGCCGGCAACAGATCGGTAACCGTGGCGCCCAGGGCGTCGCCCGGTCCGGCATTGGAAACAACGATCGTGTAAGTCAACTGATCGCCGGGGCGGACGCGACGCTCGCCGTCGGTCTTCGTTACCGAAAGATCGACGCGTGGCTCGGGCCGCACGACGACCGTGACGTTGCCAACGGCCGTATGACCGGCGTCATCTTCGATCGTATACGTGAACGTATCCGTGCCGACGAAGCCCGGATCGGGGCTATAGCGAACGTTGTTGCCGCTTGTGATCGACACCGATCCGTTCGTTCCGTCGGTCACATCGATTACGGTAATCGGATCGCCATCGGGATCGGAATCGTTGGCTTTCACGTCGATGACGATCGGCGTGTTCTCGATGGTCGAATCGCTATCATCTGCGGCGATCGGGGCGCCGTTAGGTTCGAGCACCCGCACGCGGATCGTCGCCGTGTCGGCGCCGCCGCGGCCATCAGAGATTTCATACTCGAACGTGTCGGTGCCGAGGAAACCGGGATCGGGCGTGTACAGGAAGCGATCGTCCACCAGATTGGAAACCGTTCCGTTGGCCGGATCGTCGACGCGGGTAATGACAAGCACGTCGCCGTTCGGGTCCGTGTCGTTACGCATCGGCAGAATCGTGAGCGGAACATCTTGCGTTGTGGTGCGCGTGTCATCGTTCGCCACGGGCGGAAGGTTAGGCGTCTTGACAACGACTGTCACCAAGGCTGTCGACATGCCGCCGCGGTCGTCGGTAATCGAATAGGTAAACGTATCGGTGCCGAGGAAGCCGGGATCGGGTCGATACGTGACCACGCCGTTGCTTGCGCCCACGCTGCCGTTCGCTCCTTGGCTGACGCCGTTGACTCGCAACGGGTCGCCGTCGGGATCGACGTCGTTAGCCAACACGTCGATAAAGGCGATTTGACCTTGGTCGATCATCGCCATGTCGTCCATCGCCGTGGGCTCATTGTTCGGCCGTTGTTCGACATTGATCGTTACGGTTGCCGTATCGGTTCCGCCGTTGCCATCGTCGATCGTGTAGGTGAACGAATCGCCGCCGATCACCGTGGAATTGTACATGAACGATCCGTCGGCGTTGAGCAGCAGCAGCGCGCCCGAGGGAAGCACAACGGTTGTGCCAACATTGGCCGGGTCGCCGTTCACCTGAGTTACGGTCAGCGGATCGCCATCGGGATCGGAATCGAGCCCGGCGCCCGAATCGTCGTTCAGTACATCGCCCGTCAGGTCGATGCCATCCACGGCCGTGTAATCGTTGTCGGTAGCGTGCGGCGGATCGTTTTGGCCTTCGAGCGTTACGGCAACGGTCGCCGTATCCGCGGCCGAGCCGTCGCTGACAGTGTACGTGAACGTGTCGGTGAAGGACTCGTTGGCGGCCAAGCCATTGAACAGGCCATTCGGGTCGTATTCGAATGTGCCGTCGGCGTTGATCGTGAGCAGCGCGCCCGAGGGAAGCGCGAACTCAACGCCTGACTGGATCGCATCGCCGTTCACGTGCGTAACGGCAAGCGTATCGTTCGCGTCGACATCTGAATCAGGGCCCGCGCCCGTATCATCGCCGATCACATCGCCGGTGGCGATGCTGTCTTCGTCGGTCGAATAGGCATTGTCACTCGCGATCGGGGCGTCGTTCGCGCCGGTGATCGCAACCGTGAGCGAGGCCGTTGCCGTTCCACCCTGAGAGTCGGAGAGCGTGTAGGTAAACGTGTCGGTCACGACTTCGCCTTCGCCCAGCGATTGCACGGCCAGGCTGGCGTTATCGAGCGTGTAGGTGTACGAACCGTCGGCGTTCCAGTCGAGCGTGCCGTAAACTCCGGCCACATCGCTAGCTGGATCGGTTTCGGCATCGACGCCGGCCACGGCCAGCACCCCGCCATCCACGTCGCTGTCGACGCCGAAGCCATCGTCGTCGGTCAGCAAGTTGCCGCTGTCGCTCAGCACGTTGTCTTCCGAAACGGCCGCCGTATTGTCGGTCGCCAGGGGTGGATCGTTCGCCAACTCGCCGCGGATTACGATCGAAACGGTCGCCGTGTCGGTTCCGCCGTTGCCGTCGGAAACCGTGTAGGTGAACGTGTCGGTCAGCGTGCCATCGATGGCCACGTTCGACGTGCTCGGGTCGACGCTCATCGAACCGTCAGCCCCAACGACGACCGTGGCACCCGAAGCGAGCGTGACCGACGCGCCAACGTTCGCCGCATCGCCGTTCACTTGGCCCACAGAGAGCATGTCGCTGGCGTCGACGTCGGAATCGACGCCGTCGCCGGTATCGTCGGCAATCACGTTCCCGGTGATCGGCCCCGTGGTCGTGCGTCCCGAATAATC
>JAGQOS010000229.1 GCA_020427265.1 Planctomycetales bacterium | reverse complement strand
TGAGGACGGGTGCTGGGCCGTTTCGGACAACACGAGCGAATGCCGAAACGGCAAGAGTTGACCGAGGCGTCCGTATCGATGCAATGCCGGCAGGCTCGTAGCGATCGAAGACGCGTTAGCCCTTGCTATCCCAATACGGTCGTTCGCTGGCGAGCAGACGCAGGAGAGCATCCGCATCGTCCTGGTTCACGTCGAAGTCCTCGAACGAACGCTGGTTACGGCTCTGGCCTGGTTGCTGAAGAGACGCGATTGCCTGATCAATCGTTTGTAGGCGTGCTTTTCTATCGACGGCGAACGAAGGCGCGATCGGCGCGTCATCCATTATCTGTTCATCGTGACTGTTCTGAGTCGTACTTTGCGGCTCTTTCCAATGCAACTCGGCGTTGTCGACGCCTGCACTCATCATTACTACGGCGTGCGACAGCAATGGTGTCATTGCGACCGACGCTAGCGAGTTGGTAATAGCGTTGGGGCTCACACCATGGTCGACAACGAGCGGCGTCGCTACGACCATGCTTGACATTGGCGGTGGATCCGGAATGCCAGGAACCGGCAGGCCGACCGCCTTGCGAGCGACGTAGGCCGCGTCCAAGCTGGAAATGGTTCCGTCGTGCGAAACGTCGGCGAGCAGCAGCGGATGGATGCGTTCGAAAGCATCGAAGCCGCTGTCGAGTCCCACGGCGACTCGGGCGATGTAGGCCGCGTCGAGCGCGCTATGCCCGCCGTCGCCCGTCGCATCGCCGGGCGCAGCCGCCACAAACACGCCGTCGACAGCGCGCGAATCCAAGTCGCCGACATTCAACTCCAAGTCGAGAATGCGAATCGTGCGGGCATCGCCCAGCGGGGTGTCGGGCAAGACCGAGCCGATCAGCCGGAACAGCTCCACCGAACCGGTGGCGGTCGCCGAAGCGGTCGACGCTTCGATTTCGACAATCCCATCGACGGACGTGTCGGCGCGATCAAGCGTCCATTCGCCAACGAGCGCGCCGCCAAGTTCGACATCGGAAATATGTAGTTGCTGTACGTCGTAAGCGAGGCGTATGCGCACGCTCGTCACGCCTTCGGCATCGTTAAGCGTCAGCGGAAGACCCGTAATACCATCGAGTTCCAAGTCCTGCCCCGGGCTGCTCGCTATGTCGGCGACCGATACGACACGGGCCGGGAGATTCTCAACTGTGATTTGCAACGCAAAGTCGCCGCCGGGCGTGTGGTTGGCGTCGCCGTCGAGCAAGGTTCCATCGTCGAGCGTGAAGGCATCGGAGGCGCTGCGGAGTCGTAGCGTGTAAACATCGTCGGCGAGCGGGCCGCCAGCGCTAAGAAATTCCAGGGTCGAAGTCTCCGGCAACCACACGACCGACCCCGACACAGGGCCATGCATCGATCCGATGAGCGAAAAGTCGGCGGGGTCATTAGCGGCATCGGCGCCGTCGTACAAATTCAACTGGCCGAGGTCAATGTTGGCGGGAAGCTGAATAGCGACCCCACGGCTTGTCACTTCAACAGAAAACGCGGGCACAAGCGCGAAGTTACCAAAATCGGCGCCGGTAACATGCTCACCTGGTCTAAGGGAAACAATATTCGCCGCGGCGGGGCCGTGGAAGACGAAGGCGCCGCCGGCGTTCTGCTCAAGTGTGTCGTCGCCAGCAGCGCCAACGACCAGATCGGCGCCGTAGGCCGTCAGGACCGAATTGTATTTACTGGTGAACAGAACCGGCGAATCGAATGATGTGAGATGATTCCAGCCGCTGGTCTCGAAGATGTGGACCTCGTTCCATTCGAGTGTCGGCGACCGTTCGGAAGTTGTGACCGCGACGTACTGTCCGCCAGCGAGAGTCGTCAGCATCGTGCCGAAGCCCGTTGACACAAAGGGATTAGCGATCGCCTCGAGCAGCTCGCCCGACTTTGCATCGAACAACTGGAGGACACCTTGCTTTCCATTCGCTCCGGGCGCTGCGACGAGAACCCGGTCGCCAACTTGCGCGAATTGCTGTCCGAAGTTGGTTCCCACGTCGCCGAAGTAAGCGCCGACCTGGACACCCGATTCGGCGTCGAATCGCAGCACCGGAGCGTCGGTCGCGATGGAACAACACGAAGTCCCTTGTCCCACCAGCACGTCGCCGTCGAAGCTGCCGACGACGGACTCTTCCGAATAGAAGTCGCCAACTGCGTGCAGCAACTTTCCGGTCGAAGCGTCGAAGAGGTAGCCGTTGTAGTTGAGCGGACCGCCGTATGCTTGCGACGAGCCGATCACCACGTGATCGTCGTCGACGGCGCGGGCTCTGTAGTCCAGGCCGTGGCCGTAGTAGGGAAGGTCTTCGACGTCGAGTTCCTTAAGCTTTGTGGTGTCGACTCCCTGAAGAGGGTCGCCGGCGTCGGTAAATGGCACGACGCTGCGGCCCGGCAAGAGATAGGAGTTCGCGGCGTCGAGACCGAATCGCGAGCTGGAGGGTCGATTCAGGAAGTTGGCTACGCTGCCGTCCCACGGATCCGCGACGAAGATGCGGCCGCGAGTTCCGTCGTCGTTCATAGCGCCCGGTGCGTTGATGAAGAGCGTTTCGCCGACGACGGCCAGACCTTCTCCAAACTGACCCTGCGATACCGGTGTGGGATCGTAAAACGCCCGCCAGAGATCTCCGGCGGCGCTCGCACCGCCGAAGTAGGGCGAGGTCTGTTTCCAGTCTTCCGGAAGTTCTTCGACGACCGAATACTCGCCCGGAACGAGGTTCTCGAAACGGTAGCGTCCCTGCTCATCGGTGGCCTGGGCGGGTTCGCCGGCGTCTTGTTGCCGGTTGTTGTTCAGATCGACGTAGACCGACCAGCCAACCAGCAATGGTTCGCCGCTGTCGCGCACTTGATTGCTATTCAGATCGTGCCAGAGCGTTCCCTCAATCGAGCCGGTCGATTCCGCATTCACGCGCACCGACACTTGAGCGTTCGCCGTGCCGCCGTTTGCGTCGTGAACTTCGTAGCTAAAGGTCTCCGTGCCCAAGAAGCCCGCGCGCGGCTCGTACACGATCCCCGCGCCGTCGGCCGACGGTGCAATCGAACCGCCTTCGCTCCCTGCGCCGACCGACGCAATCAGCAGCGTCTCCGGAGCGTCGGGAGCCCAAAAGTCGTTGGCCAAAACGTTGAGTGTTTGCGGACCTACGCCGGCCTGGACGATGAACTGATCGTCGTCGGCGCTCGGATCGTCGTTCACCGGATGAATTGTGACGACGACGCGGGCCCAGTTCGAATGACCAGAGGCGTCGGCCACGCGGTAGGCGAAATACTCTGTGCCGAAATAATCGGGGCCGGGCGAATAGAGCAGCCCCTCGGGTGTAATCTCGGCCTGTCCGCTTTGATTGAAACGCCCGACCTCGACAATCGAAAACGGCTCGTCGGCGTCGAACCCGGCAATGTCGTTTTCGAGGACCGGCAACAGCACGGCCAGGCTATCTTCGTCGACTTCGTACGCATCGTTCTTAGCCACGGGCGGGTCGTCGACGTCGAAAGCTCCGCTCGGCGGCGCCTCGACGGTTTCTCCGTCGGCAACGGCAATGCTTATCGGCCTGGGTGTCGTCACATAAAGGTCGATCCGCCGGCCGCTCTGGTTGACGGCAAACGCCAAGCGGCCGTCGACCGATACGGGCGCGGTCCTTGTTTGAAAAAACGCCCCCACAGGGATTTTCGTCTCCAATTCGCCTGTGAGCACGTTGAACTGATAGAAGGCCGGCGCAGCAGGCAAACCGCTCTGGTCGGCGTAGCCTTTTACCACGAGACGATCTCCGACGACCTGAACCTCAGCGCCGAAATCCTGGCGAAGGAGTATGTCGTCGGGAGAAAAGGTATGCAGCAAGCCGCCGGTCGTTACATCGAACAGATGGACGCGTTCGTTACCCCACGTCAACAACCCGTGGTCGGAACGTCGAATGGATACAAGAGACGAGCGCAATTCGATCGGTTCGGGTTCGGCGATAGTGCGAGCCAGTTGGCCGTCGGCCGAATTGTAGAGACGGACTTGCTCATAGTCTGAGACGGCCAACAAATCGCCGATGGCCGCAGTCAATTGGCCGGTCTGCACCGGCCGCATGTCCTCGTCGACCGTGGCGATCAATTCGCCCGACGCGGTGTCGAACAGAAAGAACGAGGCTCCCTCTTGGTTCTCGCCATGGCCGTATCCCGCGATCCACACGCGATCTCCCGAAGGAATAACACGCTGGCCGAAGTTGGGTACGCCGTCGGGCTTCGAAAAGGTCGCGACGATTTCGCCGGCGACGTTCCGCATGACGACGTCGTCCCCCTCGGCAGTGAACATCGCGCCGCCATCGGGCTGAACGGCACGAATTTCGAGCGGACCGTACTCTTGCAACATCTCGCCGGTCCGGACGTCGAAGAGATATCCGTTTCCCTCCAGGTTGCCGTCCCAGACGAATAAGCCACCGTCGAGCGAAAAGAGCTGTCTTCCAAAATCCACGCCTCCTAATTCGGGATGCGGATTGGCAATGCGATGCAACAATTCCCCAGTCGACGGATCGAACAGATAGACCGCGCCGGATGTGGAAGCAATCCCTCCTTCACTGGCGTCGTCGACGCCGACGGCAAGGATCCCATCGATGCTCAAAAGGGCGTCCGACGTGTTGAACCTGTCGTCCGGAACATTTATCTGACGCAGCAAGTCGCCTGGCTGCTCGGCAGTATCGCCCGTCGTCTGTCGCCAGCCTGGCTGCAGTTGCCCGGCGATGACGTAAGTATCCGGCGCAAGACCGTCGAAGCGATACGCGCCGTCGTCACCGGTAACGCTCGTCGGCTCGCCGGAGTCGAGCGAGCCGTTGGCGTTGAGATCCAAGTACATGGTCCATCCGACCAGCCCCTCTTCGCCATCTGGCGGCTCAAACAAGCCGTCCTGGTCGAGATCGTTGAACCGCACGCCTTGAATCGCTCCGGCCGCGGTTGCCGCGGCCCGATCCGCCGCTTCAACCGGCGCCGCCGCTGCCTGGGCGACCTGTGCTGAAAGCGGCGCCGGTTGCGCGGCTAACTCCGCCATTCGCTGCGAAACGAGCGCGGCGTCGTAGCTCGAAATCGTACCATCGCCCGAAATATCGGCGATGAGCAAAGGGTGAATTCGCTCGTAGGCATCGAAGCCGCTGTCGAGCCCCACGGCGACCCGGGCGATCAGTTCCGCATCGCGCGCGCTGATGCGGCCATTGCGCGAAGCATCACCCGCACTGGCGGCTACGTGGACAACCGTTGCGCCGGCAGCATCGATCGCGCCGTCGTTGAGTGCGATCGACGAAAAACCGAGCAGCCGCGCGGCGCCGCGTACGGCGTCTGTGGGCACGGTCATTTCGAGCACAACCAGTTCCGCCGCGCCGGCCGCCAACGGTTCGTCGCCATGGGCGGCAATGCGCAGCTCGCCAGGCGTGCTAATAGAAAATGTGTCAAATTGCCAACCGGCGGAAACGTTTGCCCCGGGACTGGCGGCGAAAATGTCGAGCTGCGTCGGATCGAATTGCAGCGTGAACTCGAAGCTCGTGACATTCGCTGCTTCGTCGATGCGTAGCGGCACGCCGGCCCGATCGACGTAATTCGTCGTTTGCCCCGGCCCGAGCGCGAAGCTGTCGAGCGACAACGTGCGTGCGGCGCTCGGTAGAACGCCGAACTCGTACACGAAGTCGCCGCCGGCCTGCCCGTCGCCATCGCCATCGAGCCAGTCGCCGCTCTCGGTACGAAACGCATCGTCGGCACTGCGGAGCACCAGGCGATAGTTGTCCGGCGGCAGTGGGCGGCTGGCGACGAACGTCACGCGATCGTTGGCGACGTCGCGCACCAGTGACCCGGCGATCGCGCCGGACGACTGGCCGACCAGGACCACATCGGCTTCGTCCAGCGGCTCATCGTCGCCGTCGTACAGGCCGATTTCGCTCAGATCGATATCGGCGGGCAACTGCACCTCGACCGCGCTGCGGCCGACGGTAACCGGAAAGACCGGCTCGACGGGCGCGAGTGATGTGTTGCCGAAGTCGGCCCCGACGACATGCCGCCCGGCCGCCACGGTGACGATATTCGCGGCAGCGGGGCCGTGGAACAGGTAGGCCGCTCCGGCCTGGGTTTGCACCTGACCGTCGACAACAATGTCTTCGAGCCGGTTTCCGAACACCAGATCGCTGCCCCACGCCTCGACGGTAGAAAACTCGCTGCTGTTTGCCTCGATGGGAAATTCCGCGATCTGCGCGCCGGTCGCCGTGTTGTAGAGGTAGTTCGCCTCGCGCGATCCGATCAACAGGTACTGCCCGCCGGCCACGGCCGCTGTACGAATGCCGAATTGCGAATTTGCACCGGGCGCCGGGTTGCGAATCACGTAGCGGAAGTCGCCGGTCGCACCGTCGAAAACATAAGCGAGGCCGGCGTTTTCCACGCCGAGCGAATCGTCATCGTAGCGCGGCGCGGCGATCACGATGACGCTCGCAAGCCCGACGATTTCGTCGCCGAAGCCGGCATCGACCGCGCCCTCGAAAACGTGCACGAGCTCGAGCGTATCCACGTCGATCTGCAGCACATGATCGCGCACACCGGAGAGGAACGTGCGGCCGAACGTGGCGATCTCGTCGCCCCAGCCGTCGAAATCCTCGTTGAACGGGTCGGGTGGAACGTGGCTGGTGATCCACTCGGCGGCTTGGGCATCGAAAAGGTTGATCCGCTCCGTGTCCCGTCCGCCGTAGGCGTTCTCCGAGCCGATGAGTACGCGATCATCTCCCAGCGTGGTCAGGTTGTAAAATCGATCTTGGTAGGATGCGTAGTTTGTTGCCAGCCCGCCGGAAGCGAGCGGCTGCCAAACGAGCGAAGACCCATTGTGCTCGCGATACGGTTCGAGCACGAGCAGTTGGTCGGCCGTGGCGGCGACTTCCGTTCCCAAAGAGTACCAGCCCGAATGCGGGACGATTCGATTGGGTTCGTCGATTGAGAACGGATCGAATTCATAGACCACACCTGTTGCCGAGTATCTCCCGCGCTGGAATTCCTCGCCCGGGCTGGAGACGAACAACCGCGGCCCGAACGACGTAATCGCCTGGCCAAAGGAATCGGAGCTGTCGGGAACCGGTTGCTCGAAACGCTGCCACAGCTTGCCCGCGCTCGCGCCGCCGCCGTAGAAGGGCGAGGTCTGCTTCCATCCCACGGGCAGCACTTCCACGACGGCGTATTCGCCCGGCGGCACGTCGGTGAAAAGGTAATCTCCGTTCTCGTCGGTCACGGTGCTCGGCTCGTCGGCGTCCGGTTGGCGGTCGCCGTCCAGGTCGAGATAAACGGTCCAGCCGACCAACGGCGTTTCGTAGCCGTCGTGTTGCTGGTCCCGGTCGGAGTCGTCCCAGAGGGTGCCGGAAATCGATCCGGTCTCCTCGAGTGATGTGTTGCCGAAATCGGCGTCGGCTACCTGCTGACCCGCGGCAACCGAAACGATATTCGCGGCGGCCGGGCCTGCAAAGACGACTGCCGTTCCGGCGTTTTCCAATATCTCTCCATCGACGATTGTCCTGGCTGCCGGTGAACCGACGATGACGTCGGATCCGATCGCAGCGATGGCTCGAAAAGTTGAATTCCCCTCCGGAAGCTCATAGGTGGAAATCAACGAGCCAGTCGCGACATCGAACTGGTAAACGGCTTCGAGGGA
>JAGQOS010000228.1 GCA_020427265.1 Planctomycetales bacterium | reverse complement strand
CCCAACGAAGATGCGATCGCTGTTGCCGCCATCGACGATGGCGCGGCCGTCTTGCTGGTTGCCGATGGCATGGGCGGCACGCCGGCAGGCGAACAGGCGTCGACGTTGGCCCTGCAGTCGGTCGTGGCCGTCTTGGCCGAAATCGATGGCGATGCGAGCTTGTTGCGGTCCGCCATCCTCGATGGTTTCGAGCGCGCGAACGAAGCGGTGCGCGCGTTGGGCGTGGGCGCCGGCACCACGTTGGCGGCGGTCGAGATCAACGGGCAGACCGCGCGACCGTATCATGTTGGCGATTCGGAGATCCTCGTCGTTGGCCAACGCGGTCGAATCAAGTTGCAGACCCTCGCGCATTCGCCGGTTGCGTATGCTGTGGAAGCAGGGTTATTAGACGAGTCGGAAGCGATGCATCACGAAGAGCGGCATATCGTTTCGAATATGATCGGCGCCGAGTCGATGCGCATCGACATTGGCTCGCCGGTCAAGCTCGCCCAACGCGATACCGTGCTGCTGGCTAGCGACGGACTGACCGATAACCTCGAGGCGAGTGAAATCGTCGAGCATATTCGCCGTGGTCCGCTGTCACGAGCCGCCGCGCGACTCGCCGACCAGGCGCGACGTCGCATGGAAACCTCCGCTGGCGATCAACCCAGCAAACCCGACGATCTGTCGTTCGTGCTGTTCCGACTATGTTAGCGTCGCGTGGCGAAGCTATCCGCGGCATTCCCGTTAGCAGGCAATGGTGTTTATGAGTATGTCGACGGCGAAGCAAGCAGTCATTCGAGCCGGTATTCCGGCGATCAATAAGTCGCTGTACCATCGTATTCGATTCAGCGTGGGCGACCCGGCCGTGCTGATCGAGTTGCCTCAGGGTGAGGGCCGCGTGGAATCGACGCTTATCTTACGCGACATCGAAATGAAGCGGGCGCGCGAGCAGGCTCGCGCCGATCGAGTGGCTTGCCCCGCCGACTTTGCGCCGGAAAGCGGGCTCTCCGGCGATCGTGAAACAGCCACGGCCCAGGCAGCCGCTGAATTCCTCCGCCGCGCCAGCGCGACGGCGGTGGTCGCCGATCGAACGCTGCCGCTAATCTACGCGCACCAGTTGCAAGCCGTCGGTATCACCGTCGTGTGTGATCTCGAACTCGGTGTTGCCGACCGACGCGCCAAGGATGAACAGGAGATCGAGTTCCTGCGCGAGGCCCAACACGCCACCGAAGGCGCCATGGAAATGGCCTGCCGCCTGGTGGGAAAGGCGCAGGCGAACGCCGACGGCAGCTTGGCATTCGACGGCGCTCCGTTGACTGCCGAACGCATAAAAACTGCCATCGACGTTTGGTTGCTTGAACGCGGTTACGAAAACCCCGAGTCGATTGTTGCCGGTGGGCCGACCGGGGCCGATTGCCACAACACCGGCGCGGGAATCCTGCGGACCGGCGAGCCGGTGATCATCGACATCTTTCCGCGCAATCGAGCGACCGGCTATTATGGCGATTGCACGCGCACGACGATTCATGGCGATGTGCCCGACTGGCTGACCGCGATGCACGCCGCCGTGCTGCAGGCCAAGCAGGCCGCAACCCAGGCCACCCGCGCCGGGGCCACGGGCGAGCAGGTGCATCTGGCCACGAGCCAATGTCTGACGAACCTTGGGTTTTCGATGGGATTGCCGCCGGCCGACGCGCCGCTCTCCTTCTGCTCGATGCCGCACGGCACGGGACACGGCATCGGCCTCGACGTGCACGAACCGCCGCTGCTCGATCGAGGTGGCCCCGAACTGATCGTGGGCGATGCCCTGACGATTGAGCCAGGCCTTTATCGCCGCGATCTTGGCGGTGTGCGCGTGGAAGACATGGTCGTGGTAACGTCCGACGGCTGCGAAAACTTGAACCAGCTCCCCACGGGGCTTACCTGGCGCTAATTCGCGGCGCCTGCTCATGTTTCGGGGCTAGCCGGCTGATTCTCTTGCAACGCTTTCGCCGCGCACCTATACTCCATTAGTTAGCCGCGCTAACTATTTCTCGCCCCTTGCTTCCCCGGCGAAGTCACGCCTGCCATGATTCCCTACGATTTTGAAGCGAGCGTCGGTTATTGGATCACCATTACCGCGCATCGCTACCAACAGCGATTGAACGAAGTTCTTGCACCGTACGACATCACGTTTCGCCAATTTCAAGTGTTGGGATGGCTTGTCTACGAAGGTGAGCTTTCGCAAAACGAATTGGCCGAACGGCTCATGATCGAGCCGCCGACGTTGGCGGGTATTCTCGACCGCATTCAGCGCGACGGCTGGATCGAACGCCGCCCCTGTCCGAGCGACCGCCGGCGGCGCATCGTTTGCCTGACGGCCGCCGCGCAACCGATTTGGCGTCAAGTTGTCGACTGCTTACGCGCCATTCGGTCGGAAGCGGCGGGCGACATGACCGATGAAGAGGTCGCGACGCTCATTTCGCTGCTGCGGCGAATCCAGAAGAACTTGGGAAACCAGGCAGCCACGGTGCTGCCAGCGGCCACGATGGAGATACAAGCATGAGCGACACTCGAACTGCAATCTTACGACCTTCTTGGTTGCTGGCGGGGCTCGTTGCCTTCGCAACGCAACAGCTCGCTGCGCAACCGCCCGGTATAGCGCCGCCAGTGTTTGTATCGCCGCTCGTCGAGCGCGATGTCGCCGCTGGCCAAACCTTTGTCGCCACGGTTGTGCCAACACGCGTGGCGACCATCGGCAGCGCGGTCGATGGTCGCGTGGCGGAATTCCTGATCAACGAAGGCGATCTGGTCGAAGCCAAGCAGCCCCTGGCGCAGTTGCTGACCGAAACCATCAGTCTGGAACGCGATGCGGCCGCGGCCGAGCTGCTGCTGCGCCAGCGCGAACTTGACGAGCTCGTGGCAGGGTCAAGGCAGGAGGAAATTGCTCAGGCCGAAGCGAAGATGCTCGCAGCCGAAGCGCGGTCGAAGTACTTAGTCAAGCGTCGTGAACGGGCCGAGCGGCTCTTCGCCATCAATCAGGCGGCCTCGGAAGAAGATCGAGATCAGGCGGTCGCCGCTGCGCTCGAAGCGGAAGAGAATTTTCGCGACGCGAAAGCCGCCTTCGAACTCGCCGTTGCGGGGCCCCGTGCCGAGCAAATCGCCCAGGCCAAAGCGCGTGTCTCGATGCAGGAGGCCTTGCTCCAAAAACTTGAGGATCAGATCAAGAAGCACACAATCATCACTCGCTTTCGCGGCTACGTGACGGCCGAGCATACGGAACAGGGAAGCTGGCTCAAACGCGGCGATCCCGTGGCCGAAATCGCCGCGCTCGACGAGGTGGATGTGCTCGCCTATGTGCTGGAGAAGCACGTGCCGTTTGTGCGCCTGGGCATGGAAGTGCGAGTTGAAGTGAACGCCATGCCCGACCGTATTTTTACCGGCACGGTCGAAAGCGTCGTCCCCCAGGCCGACGTGCGCGCCCGTACGTTTCCGATCAAGATCCGTGTCGCCAACCAAATCGATGCCTTGGGGCCGCTGCTCAAATCGGGCATGTCCGCGCGTGTGGCCCTGCCGACCGGCGCCACGCAACAAGCCCTGTTGGTGTCTAAAGACGCGATCGTACTCGGCGGGCCATCTCCCGCCATCTTTGTCGTGGATCTCGACCAGGCGAACGCCGCGAAAGGGAAAGTTCGTCCTGTGCCCGTGCAATTGGGTGTTGCGTCTGGTGGCTTGATCCAAGTTGTCGGTCCGCTCCAACCTGGCCAACTGGTCGTACGGCTTGGCAATGAGCGTCTGCGGCCGGGCCAGGATGTGACGGTGACGAAAACCATCGAGCCTGAGCCGGCCTCCGAATCGCCTGCGGGAAGGACACCGTCGCCATGAATCTATTCGATGCATTCGTACGTAGCCCTGTCAAAGTAGCTGTCGGTGTCTTGCTTGTCGCGCTGTTCGGCGTCGTGGCGCTGCTGGGAATGCCCATGCAGCTTACGCCCGAAGTCGAGACACCGACGATTACGGTCGAAACGCGTTGGCCCGGCGGCAGCCCGCAAGAAGTGGAACGCGAGATCACGGTCGAGCAGGAAGAACAGCTCAAAAGCGTCGAGGGCATTACGAAGATGACCTCTGAGAGCGCCGATTCGAAGAGCACCATCACGCTCGAATTCCTGGTCGGCACGAACATGGAAGAGGCGCTGCTGCGCGTTAACAGCCGCCTGCAGCAAGTGCGTGAATATCCAGAAGACGCCGACCAGCCGGTCATTAGCACAGCGAATTCGTCGGATCGCCCGATCGCCTGGTTTATACTGAGCGCCCGGCAGCCGAGCGGCCCCGACTTCGACGCCTTCGAATCGCGCCATCCGAAACTGGCCGCCGCGTTGCAACCCGTCCGCACGGCGCGTAACCCGGGCGTGGCGATGCTGAGGCTGCGCACGCTCGCGAAGGAAGACGCCGCGTTCAACGAACTGCTGCCCCCGGCAGATCTCGATGTGACGAAGATGCGGCGATTTGCCGAGGACGAAATCGAAGCCCGCTTCGAACGCGTCTCCGGCGTATCGCAGTCGAATGTCATCGGCGGGCTCGAAGACGAGCTTCAGGTGGTCGTCGATCCCGAAAAACTCGCCGCCCGGCAGATTACCCTGGCCGATGTGCGGCAGGTCTTGCGTTCGCAGAACGAGGACACGTCGGCGGGCGATTTTTGGGAAGGCAAACGGCGCTGGGTCGTGCGCGCCTTGGGGCAATTCCGTTCACCCGAACAAGTGGAAAACCAGTTGCTGGCCGTTCGCGACGGGGCTCCGGTCTTTGTACGCGATGTCGCCGAAGTTCGGCTTGGCTATAAGAAGCCCGACGGGCTGGTGCGTCGCTTTGGCGAGTCGAGTATCGCCGTCAATTGCGTGCGTGAGACCGGCGCGAACGTGTTGGATGTTATGGATGGTTTGCGCGCCGTGCGCGCCGAGCTCGACTCGGGAATACTAGCCGACCGCGGGCTACAACTCGTTCAGGTCTACGACGAAACCGATTACATTTATTCGGCCGTCGATCTTGTGCAGCAGAATATTTTCATCGGCGGCGCGTTGACGATGATCGTGCTCATGCTCTTCCTGCATCTGAGCGTACGGACGCTCGTTGTCATTCCTCTGGTGATCGCCACTTCGCTAGCGGCGGCGTACTTCTCGCCGTGGTATTTTGCCGTTTGTCTCGCCGTGTTGATTGTGGCCGGGTTCTGGTTCGCGCGCGGGGCGTTAGTTGTCGCCTTGGCGATTCCCACAAGTATCGTGGGCACGTTCCTCGTGCTCGAGATCTTGGGCCGGTCGCTCAATGTAATCAGCCTTGCCGGCCTGGCGTTTGCCGTCGGCATGCTGGTCGACAACGCTGTGGTCGTACTCGAGAATATCTATCGCCGTTATGCGTTGGGCGAAAAACCGTTTGTCGCCGCGGTGCGCGCCGTACAGGAAGTAGCCGGCGCCGTTGTAGCCTCGACTCTGACAACCGTCGCAGTCTTCCTGCCAATTGTCTTTATTCAAGAAGAAGCGGGGCAGTTGTTTCGCGATATCGCCCTGGCGATTAGCGCGGCCGTGGGCCTGTCGTTGGTTGTGTCGATGACCGTCATCCCCACCGCTTCGGCGCGGTTGATCGGATCGCGCCGTCGCAGACTTGCCGGCAGCGACACGTCGAGCTCCAGCTTGGATTGGGCCGCGCTCACCGGCCAGTTGGCATCGCCTGCGAAGCCGCCCCGGGGCTTTTTTAGCAAAGCGGCCGCCAAATGCATTTGGCCCTTGCAAGCCTTTGGCAGCGCCTTCGTGACACTGATCACAGGCCTCAACGCCTGGCTGCAGCAAGGGATCGTACGGCGTTTGGCCGTCATCGCCGTGCTCGTGACGGTGTCGATCGCGCTGAGCTGGGTTTTCTGGCCGCGTGTCGAATATTTGCCCACCGGCAATCGCAATCTGGTCTTCGGCATCCTCATGCCGCCGCCCGGTTACAATCTCGATGAACTGATGGCGATGGGCGAAACGGTGGAGCAGGGGATGCGCCCTTATTGGGACGTCGACGTCGATAGTCCCGAAGCCGCCAAGCTTGAATACCCAGTGCTTGGCGACTTCTTCTTTGTGGCGCGCGGCCGGCAAGTGTTCATGGGGCTGCGCACGGCCGATCCGTCGCGCGTGGCCGAAGTCATTCCTCTCGTGCAACAGCTCGGCGCCGGCCTGCCGGGAACGTTTGCCGTCGCCAAGCAATCGAGCTTGTTCGAACGCGGCTTGGCTGCCGGCCGCACGATCGATATCGAAATCACCGGACCCGAGCTTACAAAACTCGTAGGTCTAGGCGGTCAGGTACTCGGGAAGGTGAAGGGCCTGATTCCCACCGCGCAAGCGCGCCCCGTGCCGAGTCTCGACCTGTCGAGCCCCGAAGTGCATGTCGAACCCAAACTGTTGCAAGCCGCCGAATTGGGAGTCAACAGTTCGGAGATGGGGTTCATGGCCAATGCCCTGATCGATGGCGCGTATGTTGGCGACTACTTTCTCGATGGCAAAAAAATCGATCTCACGCTGATCGGCGCTCAGCGCTACGCGAGCAGCACGCAGGATGTCGAGGCGCTGCCATTTGCGACACCGTCGGGCCAACTCGTGCCGCTTGGCGCGGTCGCCAATGTGCGTCTCAGCAGCGGTCCCGAGCAGGTGAACCATCGCGAGCGCGTGCGCGCGATCACGATCGAAGTTTCGCCGCCGCCGGAAATGGCGCTTGAAGACGCCATGCAGCAGATCACGACAGAGATCGTCGACCCGCTGCGCGCCAGCGGGCAGCTAGCGGGCGGTTACCAGGTGAATTTGGCGGGCACGGCCGACAAGTTGCGCGACACGTGGGAGGCGATGCGATTCAACTTGCTGTTGGCCTTGTTGATCACCTATTTGCTGATGGCCGCGCTCTTTGAGTCGTGGCTCTATCCGCTCGTCATTATCTTTAGCGTTCCGCTCGGCGCGGTGGGCGGAATACTCGGGTTGAATCTGCTCAACGTTTTTGTCCTGCAACCGCTCGACGTGCTGACCATGCTCGGATTCGTCATTCTGATCGGAACCGTGGTCAACAACCCAATTCTGATCGTCCACCAATCGCTTAACTACATCCGCGACGAGGGCTACGCGCCGCGGGCGGCGGTTTTGGAAAGCGTGCGAACCCGGATTCGTCCGATCTTCATGACCACGCTCACCACGGTGCTCGGGCTCTTGCCGCTGGTGCTGTTTCCCGGGGCGGGCAGCGAGTTGTATCGAGGCCTCGGCAGCGTCGTCCTCGGCGGCCTGATTATCTCCACCGTGTTCACCCTTGTCTTCGTGCCGACGCTGTTCACGCTGATGTGGGAAGCCCGCGAGTCGCTCGCCCTGCGTCTGTTCCCGCGGCGGGCGATCGAAGCGCCCCCCGCGCCGCCGCGCAGCTTCGATGCGGTCGAGCCGCAGGTCGCCGCCGAGCCCGTCGCGCCGGCGCGGGAAGCGACGTCGCTGCCTAGGTAAATCACTTGACTCGACGTACCGCCCGAACGGACGAATGTCTCGTTCAAGGAGTGGACAAGTGGCCGACAATCGAGCTAGACGACGCCGATTTGGCCTGTGCACTCTTCTGGTCGTCGTTGCCCTGTTGGCGTCTTTGTTGGCGTTTGCTCTCCCCAAAATTCCGCGAGGGGAGACTTGGAACTACGCCAGAGTGCCT
>JAGQOS010000227.1 GCA_020427265.1 Planctomycetales bacterium | reverse complement strand
GCTGCTCGTGGTAAACGCGCCCGGGTGGGCCACGACATAGGGAATGCTTAGCTGCTCGGCCCGCTGCAATTCAATGACCAATGCATCGACCGACTTTTTCCACAACTCCTTGTCGGGGCTTCCTAAATTGATGAGATACGAATCGTGCGAAATCGGATGCGAAATGCCAAGTTCCACCAACGTGTCGCGAAACCGCTGCGCATCGTCATCGGAAATCGGCTTGGCCCGCCACTGGTTGTTGTTTTTTGTAAAGAGCTGCACGCAATCGCAGCCCGCTTTGTGCGCGGCGATGACCGACTTGTAGTAACCGCCGGCGATCGACATGTGAGATCCGAGAATGGGCATGCCCGAAGGTACCAACCCCGTGGCAGATTGACAACGCACTGCGGCCGCGAGCCTGGTGAACCTGTAGTTCGGCTGCTCAACATTAAGCGGTGGAAATCGGCATTGCTACGCCTTGTGCCAGCCGGCGTTGCCTGCGAAAAGTCGATATCGCGAAGCCAAGCCACATTTCCGGCGTCCGGCGCGCTTACCGCCGGGGCACTACGCACCTCTCCCGGTCGCCCACCTCGCACTGTCGGGCACGCGAAACGCCAGACGGCATTTTCGCGGGAAAAACTCTGCGTCATACTGAGAACGAGTGCACCATGGCTGCGGAAGTGTCAAATCCGTTGGGGTGACGAATTAAACTTGGACAGCCGTCGCGGTTGCGGATAGGCTTGTCGCTTAGATCGCATGATTTGCTACCGGCACAATGGGAATGTAGCCTGCGTTGCCCCGGCCCAGCGGGCGCGGTTGCAGGGTTGGAGAGCCGGTCGCGTTGCGGTTCGCCGGCTCCCTGTCGCCCAACGAGGAGAGATGAAACCATGACATGCTACGAACAGAGTCGCGGCGAGCGTTTCGCTTACCGGATCGGGGTACTGGCCGTCGTTGGAATGACGATCGCGTGGGGAGGACGATTGGCGGCGGCCACGCCGCGATACAACGTGTTGTTCATCATTTCCGACGACCTGACGGCGACGGCGCTTTCCTGTTACGGCAATCAGGTATGTGAGACGCCGAATATCGACCGCTTGGCGGCGAGAGGCGCGCGGTTTACGCATGCGTATTGCCAGGGCACGTATTGCGGGCCGTCGCGGGCTTCGTTCTTATCGGGGTACTATCCGCATGCTATTCGCATGCTGGGCTACCGTACGCCGCGCCCAGCGATTGGCGATCGGGCCACCTGGCCGCAACATTTCAAGCAGGCGGGTTACTATTCGGCGCGCGTGAGCAAGATCTTTCACATGGGGGTTCCAGGCGGCATCGAGGCCGGGACCGACGGCGAAGACGATCCGGTTTCGTGGACGGAAAGATTCAATAGCCAGGGACCGGAATGGAAGGCGCCGGGCGACGGCGAAACGCTCGAAGGCAACCCCGACGGCAAGAAGCCGGTGGTTGGCGGCAATACATTCGTGGTCGTGGAAGCCGACGGCGATGATTTGGTGCACTCCGACGGCAAGACGGCGAAAAAGGCCTGCGAGCTGATTGCAACGCATAAGGACGAGCCGTTTTTCCTGGCGGTCGGCTTCGTGCGTCCGCATGTACCCTTCGTATCGCCGCGGCCCTACTACGAAGCATTTCCTTACGACGAAATGGCGCTGCCACCCAAGGTCGACGGCGATTGGAACGACATTCCGAAAGCCGGCATCAACTACAAGACCAGCAAAAACATGCAGATGGACCTCCGCCGGCAACGCAAGGCGGTGGGCGGTTATTACGCGGCCGTTACCTTTATGGATGCTCAAGTGGGCAACGTGCTCAACGCTTTGGAGCAGGCGGGACTTCGAGAGCGAACGATCGTGATCTTCACCAGCGATCATGGCTATCATCTCGGCGAGCATGATTTCTGGGCCAAGGTCAGTTTGCACGACGAATCGGCCGCTGTACCGCTGATCATTTCTGTGCCGGGCAAGAAGCCGGTGGTCTGCGATTCGCTGGTCGAGCTGTTGGACCTTTACCCGAGTGTCGCTTCGCTCTGTGGGCTGGAAGTGCCAACGCGCCTGCAAGGCAAGGATATTTCGCCGCTGCTCGACGATCCGCAACTCGAAGTGCGCGACGCAGCATTCAGCGTGAACGGCCGCGGTTTTCTGCTGCGCGAAAAGAAGTGGGCCTACATTCAATATGGCGAAGATGCGCGGCAGGGAATCGAACTGTTCGACATGGAAAACGATCCCCAGCAATACACCAACTTGGCGCAACAGGAGGAACATGCCGCCACGGTCGCGCGGTTCCGCGAAAAGATGGCCGCCAAATTGGCCGCGGTGCGCGACAACGATCTGTAGCGAAGGCCCAGAGAACGAGGGCTACCGGCGATCGATTGAGCACGTTTGATCCGTACAACGTCCGGTAATACGGTGGCGATTGCGAGCGAAGATCGCGTATCCCCAGTCGAGCAGATGGGAAACGCCGGGCAGACGTGTCGGCATGACGAGCAGGCCGAACCCAATGGCTGAGTAGAGCCGCCTGAAAACCTCGACTCCGCAAACCCATTCACCCGACGGGAGTCGCCCGTGCATTTGCGCCATCAGTTCGTCTTGTGTCTTGCCAACGTCGTGGGTGGCGAAGGCCTTGCTATCGATGTCTGTAAAGCGAATTCGTTTGTGCCGGTCCCGACGCCGGAGCATCGCGATTTCGCGTCGGCAGAGCGGGCAGCCGCCATCGAAAAAGACTTCGATCTCGAACACTGAATTCGACGGTTGATTCATTACACCAACACGGCTCCTAACAACGATTGTTTTCAGCGGTGCCGGAAGTTACCCGGCCCGCGGGGCTCAATTTCCGGCGAAATCTTCGCCTCGCACCGTAACTCCCGGTTCGCCGCAGCGTGGAATTGCCCTATTCTAAGCAGCTAACCGCATGGGCCGGGACGATTTAACACGAGCTTTACAGATCGAGCAATCGCACGTCGGCATAGTCGCCCGATGTGACCAAGGCGGGTAACCTGGCCATTGCCGTGGCCAGCCGGGGCGCGGCAGTTGCCGCGTCTGGCATGTCGCTCGTTCCGCGTTTGCCGCGCAATACGGAGAGCGCGGGAAATTTGTCGCCGCGTTCGAGTCCGCACAGATAATCCTGCATGGCCGTATCGATTACGCCGGGAGCGAAGGCGCAAAAGTGTGTTTTCGGCTGTTCGTGCGAGTAAAGGGCGACGAGCATGTTCAGGGCGGCTTTGGAAAGGGAATAGCCGCTCCAGCCGCGATTTCCGTTCACCGCCGCGCCCGACGAAATGGCGACGACCTGTCGAACGCCGGCGATTTGGCGAAAGATTGCGTCGAGCAAAACCTTGTTCGACCACATGTTGACCTGCATCGTGTTCATGAGATCGTCGAGATAGGCAGCGGACAGATCGCCAAAGGTTCCCAGGATGCCGGCGTTGAGAATCGCCAGATCCAGCGACTGCTGACCTGCGAGTAACTGTGCCATCGTGGGTTCGATGGCGTCGATCGTGCGCAGGTCGAGCGTTTGGTAGTGAAAATTCTCGTGCTGGCATAAATCACCGGGTCGCCGTCGACTGACGCCAAATACGCTCGCGCCTGCGGCCAGGTAATGCGTGGACAACGCGTGGCCGAGTCCGGAACTGACACCAGTAATGAAAATGTTTTTGCCAACGGCAGCGGGCATTTCGTCAACTCCTCGATTGGAAATCTCGGCATTTGCAGCGGATAGTTAGCAGGGCTTGCCCTTCGTCGTCGACCGTCCCTCAAATCGGCAACCGAGGCTTGGCGAACTCCGCTTCATGCGTTATCAATTTTTAGCATTCCTCTTGTTTTATCCGCAGGCCACGTCCAAAGTCAAAAACACGCATGCTCAGCATTCTATCACCGGCAAAAACATTAGATTTCGCGCCTCAGCGCCAGACAACGAAATTCACCGAGCCGGAGCTACTCGACGAAGCTGAGCGGCTTGTGGGCAAGCTGCGCGGCTTGTCGCGCCCTGCGCTGGTGAAGTTGTTCGATGTGAGCGACGAAATCGCTGCGTTGAACCAAGAGCGATTCCAAGCCTGGTCGCGCCCCTTCACAGCGGCCAACGCCAAACAGGCGATCCTCGCTTTTGCCGGCGACGTTTACACCGGCCTCGATGCCGCAAAGTTCAAAGCGCGAGATCTGGCATTCGCGCAGCAGCATCTGCGTATTCTTTCCGGTCTCTACGGCGTGCTGCGGCCTCTCGATTGGATGCAGGCTTACCGACTCGAAATGGGCACGAAGCTCAAAACGCCGCGAGGCAAGACGCTGTACGATTTCTGGGGCGATCGGATCACGCTGACGCTCGAACGCGCGTTGAGCAACAGTGGCAGCTCCGTGCTGGTGAATCTGGCGTCGAACGAGTATCTGAAGGCCGTTCGCACGAGAGCGCTCGACGCCACACTGGTCACTCCGGTGTTCAAGGAGGTGAAAGGGGGCAAGTCGCGCGTCGTGGCGACATTTGCCAAACGGGCGCGCGGATTGATGGCGGCCTGGATCGTCAAGAATCGAATCAACGACGCGGACGAACTGCGGGAGTTTTCAAGCGAGGCCTACCGATTTCAGGCCGGCCAATCCACCGACACAGAGTTCGTGTTCTCGCGACCCCAACCCGCGCCGCCCAAACGATAGTGCCACCTGCGCAGACTTTGCCGGGACATGCTGGCAGGTTATAAGGCGCGGTTCGAATGAAGTTTGATTCGCCGCCAGCGACGCCGATAAATTCGGTGTGCCTATGTAGCATCAGCGCAGCATGACTGCAATCGGGGCAGATTCGACCGTTAGTGGCCATCTTTGTTAGGAGTTTCCTCGACCATGGTGGGTCTTTATCGCAGCGTGGCTGCGCATTTGTTGCTTGCGTGTGCTTTGGTGGTAATCTCCGAGAGAACGTCCCGGGCCGAGGGCGTGCGATTCGACGATGCAGGGCAGGGCAACTACCACGAAACCGCTCTCGACGCGACCGATTGCTCGTTGTGCGACTGCTGCACATCCTGCCAGGAAGCGCGCTGCTGCGGATGCGATGACGGCTGTCTGCTTGGTCCCTGTGATTGGCTGGGACGACACCGCTGCCAATACGACGGCAAGAAGCGACGCAAACTTGCCGACAAGCACGCTCCGGCTAACCTGATGGGTGATCATGTGCATCATCAGGGGCAATGGATGTTCGAGTACAAGTACATGAATATGTACATGGACGGCAACAAGTTGGGCACGCGCAAACTCGGCGACCGCGAATCAATCAACGTTGGTATCGCGCAGTTCAGCACGAATCGCGCAGCGACACCCACTCGGATGACGATGGAAATGCACATGCTGCACATCATGTATGGCTGGAACGACAATGTCACGCTCTACGCCATGCCGATGCTGAGTTCGCTGACGATGGACCACATTCGCGGGCCCAACAATCCTGCCGTTGTCGGCAACTTGGCGCCGCTGTACTCGTCGTTCACCACACACGACGACGGCTTTGACGATCTCGGCTTCGGGGCCTTGTTGCGCTTACACAGCGACGAATGCCGCGATATCTCCTTCAACTTGGGCTTTAGCGCGCCGACCGGCGACCTCGATCAGAAATCGAGCGAGCCTACGGCCGGCCTGGCGGAATTGGAGTTGCCCTATCCCATGCGGCGCGGCAGCGGCACGTTCAATCTGCGGCCCGGAATCACGTTCAAACGCTACTACAATCACGGCAGTCTCGGTGCGCAGTACCAAACCAATTTGCCGGTGGGAACGAACGATGAAGGCTATTCCGTCGGCGACGAGCATCGCGTGAACCTCTGGTATTCGTGGTTGCCCTGCGATCGGCTCGCCTTCAGCTATCGCGTGGAGGGCCTCTGGCGAGAAGCATACCAAGGCGCCGATCCCGATCTGGCGCAACCAATTATCAGCACGGCGCGGCCCGACATGCGTGGCGGCGAGTGGCTCAACTTCGGCTATGGCACGATGCTGCTGCTAGGCGACGGCTATCTGGCCAATGTCGAGCTGGTGCATCCCGTTTATGAACGGCTCAATGGAATTCAGCTCTCGAACAACTGGTGGCTGGCGGCCAGCGTTTCGAAGGGTTGGTGAGCATCGATTCCCAGGGTTGCCCAGCGGCAGTCGCAGCGGAGTCTTAGACAAGCACCAGGACAATGGCGGCCATCATCAGGGTCGCGCCGGCGAGTCGCCATCCCAGGATCGCTCGCCCCAGTTGTTTCTCTCGGCTTTCGAGCCAATGCCCAAAGAGCCAGACCAGCAGCACACTCCACAGCCCGCGCGAGCTGTAAATGACGTTGGCCGTGGCCGCTTGGCCCCAATAGGCAATCGTCGAAACGAAGATCAGCGCTTGCCCGGCTACCGACAGCGCTCCGGCAAACAACCAGGGCCGCGCCTTGCGGCGCATGCCACGCAACGACGCGCGCGCCCGCGGCAGGAAGACGAACGAAGCGACGCCTGCCATGCCGATCGTGGTCGGTAAGAAACGTCCCAATCCCCAGGCCGGCGACCACTTCTGGACTAGCACGTCGAACAAGGCGAAAGCCGTTGCCGCCAGGCTCGCGGTAGCGATTGTCATACCCACGTGATGATGGACTTTAGGGCTGCGCCGGTTGAGCAAAGCGATTCCCGCGGTCGCGAGCGCGGCCGCAATCCAGAGTGTGCTATCGAGCGTTTGGCCGCCGAGGAGCGTTACGAATGTGGCAACGAGCAGAATCTTAATGCCCATGACCGGTGTAGCCACGGAAACATCGCCTCGCTCGAGCGAAAAAAAGGTAAGCCATTGCCCCGCGATAAAGCACATCGCCACGATGGCCGGTTGCCACCAAAGTTCGATGTGAAACGTTCCGCCAAAGACGAGCAGCACCTGAAACAGCACGGCGCTGACAAGATTGGCGACGAAAACGGTACACAGGGAACTCACACCCAGATCGGCGGCTCGCTTGATAAACAGCGCGGCCGATGCAAATAGCAGGGCGGCGAAAAGCGCGAGCAGGTTGGGCAGGGGCATCGGCGACGTCGATCTGCTAGGCGAATGGCAAGATGGCCATCGTACGCTACCGAGCGCGCAGCCGCCAGCCACAATGCGCGTGATTGGCCGGGGGACGACCGCCTAGTTGCGAGGCACGACTCTGGCAGACTATCCTTGAGATCGTCGCATTCCGTATAGGCTGGAGAATCTCATGCAATTCCTTCACTGGAACAGAAACTTCCGTTCACGTCGACCTCTTATGATAAATCCGCGCGCGGCGAGCATGGCGTGCTGGTGCCTTGCAATGCTTTTGGTGGTCAACATGGCATCCGCCAGAGCGCTGGCGGCCGATAACGCACCGCGCAA
This sequence comes from Planctomycetales bacterium, assembly GCA_020427265.1. GTDB lineage: Bacteria > Planctomycetota > Planctomycetia > Pirellulales > JAGQOS01 > JAGQOS01. The sequence goes on along the minus strand of JAGQOS010000227.1, from coordinate 372 downwards.
TATTGTGTTGATTCTCAGTGATGACCATCGCTACGACTTCATGGGCTGCGCCAACGGACCCTCGTTCCTGGAAACGCCGAATCTCGACCGCATGGCGGCGCGTGGCGCGCACTTGAAAAATGCCTTTGTATCGACTTCGCTCTGTTCGCCGAGCCGCGCGTCGATTCTAACTGGGCAGTACATGCACCATCATCGCGTCGTCGACAATCAGAGGCCCGTTCCCGCGGGCACGCAATTCTTTCCGCAATTCTTGCAGCGAGCCGGCTATGCAACCGCCTTTGTTGGCAAATGGCACATGGGGCACGATACCGACGAAGCGCAGCCGGGTTTTGATCATTGGGTGAGTTTTCAAGGGCAGGGCGACTACTTCGA
>JAGQOS010000226.1 GCA_020427265.1 Planctomycetales bacterium | reverse complement strand
GAAGACTTCTTGGGGCAGAGCAACGATACTCCCAGTGCGGCAGAGCGGCCCGATTCTATCAATCGGAATCTGTACGACGGTTCCCGATATGTGGTACTGGGCACTCTCCAGGACGATACGGACACGTTTGCAATCGATTTGGCTGAGGACACAGGACAAACTGTCGACGTCCTCCTTGTCGGCAGGGATGGAAGCCACATGGCAGACGGGGCCTTACATGTGTGGGATGCCGACGGCACAACGCTCCTGGCGACCGGTCGCCCTGATCCGCTGACGCAGGGAGAGAATGCGACCAACGTAGACTTGGCGATTCTTGGGCTGGATATCCTGCAAGGCGGAAGGATTTATGTCTCTGTGGCCAGCGCGCAAGCGGTTAACTACAGCCTCGTTGTACTGGCGAATGCTCGATTTGAAGTCGAACCGAACGACGAGCAAAACGGATCGCTACTTGAGCTAAGCCCCCAAGTAACCGCGCTGGGCTACGCATCAAGTGCGGAACACGACCTCTACCGCCTTCCCCTGCTCAAGGGCGACCGCGTTCACATTTCTACGTCGATTCCCGCGAGTATCTCGCATGCAGAGCCGGACGGTGAACTCGATCCAATGCTGTCGGTTCTGCGCGCCGACGGCGTCCTTCTGGCAAGTGACGACAATAGCTTGGACGGTGTGAATGCGGCTCTGACGTTTACGGCTGACGCTACCGGCGAGTTCCTGATTGAACTCTCGGCTGCTGCCGGCATGGGCGACTATCTGTTGCGTGTGGAGACGACTAGCGACACAGGGCCGGACCTGATCGCCTCGCAATTCGACGTGACGACCGACTGGCTAATGGAAGCAACGATTGAGTTTGATTTTGACGTGCGAAACCAGGGCGATAGCGATGCCGGGAGATTTTCCGTTGCGATCGTCTCCTCGATGGATGACACCGTGGGCAATGCGGATGACATTCAGATCGGAAGCTACTTGTTCGATGGTTTGGCTGCAGGCGAAGAGTTGTCAGAATCCCGCACGCTGGCGATCGACCCCGCAATCCTTTACGATCGAGCATTGGCTGCGGCGGCGCCGGGATTCGGTGCCGGGTACGAATCGTCGTTTTCTCAGTACTTGGCCCTTGTCGTCGACCCGTTGAATGCGGTTATCGAGAGTAACGAAGTCAACAATTTTGGTCGCGCGCGAGGACTGGATTTCGACGATTTTACCTACTTTCCTTTCGACGTGGATGGCGACTCGGAGGTGACCACGTCGGACCTCGACATGGTCTTTGCTTTTCTTGGCCGTACAGCGCCGCCGGCCGATATTCGCGCCGACGTTAATCGGGATGGCGTCGTTACACCATCTGATTTGGCGGCCGTTCGCAATCGGCTCGGCTACGTTGTGAATCGCGCGGCCGTCGAGCCATTGTCGCTGCGCCAAATTCATTCTAGCGACGTCGATGCTGACTTCTTACGAGTCGGACCAATCGAACGACCACCTGAATGGGACTCGCTCGAGGAGAATGAGACAGCCCCTGGTATTCGAGTGGAGGCCTCAGACGAATGACAGTGGCCACTATTGGAAAGTTTCGCTCTACGACATTCGCGACGCTGTGGACTACGGGCCTTGCGGGGCATGAAATTCACGACGACAATGCGTGAAAATGACGACAGCGTGCTATCTGCTGCCAATCGTTCGACCAGCAGTGACTTTCCACAACGATTCATGAATCCATGCCGAACCGGAACAAGTAATCATGCGTGACATTCGCTTGGCGACAGCGCAATTCGAGAATCGCGATAACGACAAGGCGCACAATTTGGAGCGAATGCGCGAGCTAGTATTGCACGCGGCCGCACGCGATGCCGAAGTGGTCTGTTTTCACGAGTGCTGCATTCCAGGCTACACCTGGGTTCAGCCGGTATCGCGCGAAGAATTATGGGAAGTTGCCGAATCGGTTCCCGATGGACCTTCCGTTCAAACGTTGGTATCCCTAGCGAAAGAAACCAAGATTGATCTGATGGCCGGACTCTTCGAACGCGGCGAAGATGGTCAGATCTACAACACGTATGTCGCCGTCAATGGCGACGGGCTCGTTGCGAGGCACCGAAAAATTCAGGCATTCGTGAATCCGCATCTTGCCTCGGGAAATGGTTACACGGTTTTTGAAATGCGGGGGTGCAAATTTGGTATGCTTATCTGCTACGACAATAATTTGCCTGAGAACGCGCGTGTTACAGCCCTCATGGGCGCCGAAGTGATCGTGGCGCCGCACGTGACATGCGGTTTGCCTTCGAAAGAGCCGGGGCGAGGCGTGATTGAGCGGACGCTCTGGGATAATCGCCACCAAGACCCCGTGCGACTTCGGCAAGAGTTTGTTGGTCCCAAGGGCCGAGCTTGGCTCATGCGCTGGTTGCCCGCGCGCGCATGGGAAAACGGCGTGTACTATGTATTCTCAAATCCGATCGGCTGGGATTACGATACCGTCAAACCCGGGCTCGCCATGATTTTGGATCCGTTCGGCGAAGTTCTAGCCGAGTCGCATGAACTTGAGAACGACGCGATAGTCGCTACGCTGACTGCCGAAAAGCTGCCCATCGCAGCCGGCCGTCGCTATACTCGCGCTCGACGACCGGAATTGTACGAAAAACTTGTCGAGCCCCAGGAGTCGGTTACCGAGCCGAGCTGGTCGCTCGAGAAACGATCCTCGTGAAGAGTGATTCTATTCGCTACTGCAACTCGAACGCTGCAACTATGCGGTTAGCGGCAACGGGCGCTCGAGCAGCGTATCGCGCCACTTCAGAATAGTCGCTTCGTCGCCAGACCGAGGAACCAAGAGTCCCCAGTATCTCGACCTCAAGATGACTCCTTTTTCCAAACGGCGCGAAAACAGCTCCCACGACGTTGTCACTCGCGCGGTATTCGGATCGCGTTCTAATTGAATGCCGCAGTCCTCCCTCGCAACTATTTCCGCAAAGGTCAAGTCGGAATCGGTGAGTCGCCATAAAAGGATTTGCGGGTTGCGTTCCAGTTGTTGCAGCGTCTCGAAATCACTCTCCGCAACGATCTTCTTCGATCCATTGCCTTGATGGTCGATCACAACCAACTCATCGCAGTCTAACTTGCTCCCGACAAATACCGTTGGTTCCGAATCGAGAAGGTCGGTTTGAATGGATACGATGAGTTCGCATACGAAAAACGCGGACAAATGCGAACCGTTAATAACTCGCCAATCAAGTTGGCAACGAATTTTCGCCGGATGGTCCTGAACGTAGGTGACAATCAGATCGCGGTTGCGGCAGTAAGCATCGGTTCGCTCAAGGCTCCTCGCTGCGCTCGGCCTAACTCGCCAACCTTCAATGACAGCAGTTCTCTGGTCAGTCGGTTTTAATCGCAAACCGAATTCGGGAGAATCCAGGTCGATCGAAGCATGAAGCTCCGAGGAAACGAACAAGCCTCGGTTCTCGGAGATCTGCCAGCCGTCCTCAATCATTGCCCAATGCCGTTACGATCAAATAAAAAACCCCGTCGAACACGCGAACGTGATTCGACGGGGCCGGAACAGAGAAGAGGCCAAGTTTTCCAGCGACTCGTATGACTTTGAATAAGGCGTGAGAAGTCGCGAATAAAATACGACCGAAAAGCTTGGTGTCCCTGGTATGAATCCAGTAGTTTCACTGCCTTAGATGATACAGGTTTTTGTGCATCTGTCCAGTCATTTAGTCGTGAATATTAAGAAAAAATCCTATGCCAAATCTCTAGAAAATCAGCCCCTTTCATGTACACGGGGGTGCATATGTCATCGCGCTCGCCTAACATAGATCGCCTGATCATCGCACGTTCAAGCATGAGCCCTTAGGTCATCGCCACAATGCAAGAATTCGCAGAGACTTGTGAAAAGGCCGCTCGTGTTGGCGGTGCTGTGCTTCATGCCTGGAGGGGCCGGTTCGCCACCCGAGAGAAAGGCCCTTCGGATCTTGTAACGGACGCCGACCTGGACTCACAGCGAACAATCGCCGCGCTCCTTTTGTCGGCCTTTCCGGACCACCAGTTCATCGGGGAAGAGGCCGAAGTTTCCGAAGAAGGCCTGCGTGAATTCTGCTGGATTGTCGATCCGCTCGATGGAACCACGAACTACGTACACGGAATTCCCCATTACTCGACCAGTGTGGCACTTGTCCGCCACAAGAAGCTTCTTGTGGGATCAATCTACGATCCTTGTCGCGACGAATGTTTTACCGCGGTTGCGGGTGCAGGTGCGTACTTAAATGGTCGTCCACTAAATTCGAGTAAGGTAAAAGACTTGAGAAATGCGTTGGTTTCGGCAAGCTTTCCTGCAAATTCAGTTGAAGCCATGCCGAGAATCGACGAATTCTTGCGCGTTCTTCCCGCCTGCCAGTCGCTCCAGCGCACTGGCTCAGCTGCCCTAAATTTGGCATATGTCGCCGCCGGCCGATACGATGCGTATTGGGCATCGGATTTGAAGCCCTGGGATGCCGCCGCCGGCGCACTGCTAGTTCAGGAGGCGGGCGGAGTCATCACGGATGACGCAGGGAATTCGTTCGATGTTTGGCGCCCAAAGCTCATTGCTGCAGCAAATGCCGAACTGCACACGGAATTTCACAACGTGATTCGGTCCCTCTGAAACACGCGATTTTCGGTGCGGACGCGCCGGAAACGCGGAAAAGTTGCTTTGTCCGGCCTGTACAGCAGGTTAAAATAAGGGTTGGCCAAGGGGCAACCTCTTTTCGGTTCACGTCTGAACCTCTGCCCCGAAGTGTGGCGGACCAAGAATCACGCCCAAAGTGTCAAGCAAATTAAGGCGATCGACGGTGCGAAGATACATCCAACCCTCGAGTTGGCTACTTTCGCTGCTGCTGGCATTGGCAATCGGCGATTGCGCTGCTGCGCAGTCGACGCCCGGCGTAAATACCGACGATGCCTCGAACGGGATCGAATTGGTTCAGCCGGACACTTACATTCTCGAAGACGAAGACGGCAATCTTCAAACGGTTTTAAACTTTAGCTACCAGGCTTTTGTCGAGGCGCGTCGAATCCTTCAGGGCATCGAACGACCACAGCAGCCTCCTGCTTATACAATCAGGGAAATTCACCTACGGGGAACGCAGCGTTCAGAGTATTTCGAGTTGCAGGCTGAGTTCGACATTGATCTCCAATCATCGAAATGGGTGCGCGTGCCACTGTCAATGCGTAACGCGGCGCTGGCCAGCGATGTAGGGTACGAAGGTGGGGGGAAACTTGTTCTTAGCTACGAAGAGGAGTCCGGCTACGTCGGATGGCTCCGCACGACAAGCGAGGACAAACCAGACCAAACTGACGACGAGGTCCCGCAGCAGCCAAGCATTGCTCACCGAATTTCCCTGGAACTTCATTTGCCCATTGCCAAACAAGGCGACGAGTCGCAGATCGAACTTTCACTACCGCGAGCTGTGAAATCCGATTTTCAATTCGACGTGCCGTTGACAAATGCTGTGGGGCATGTGACTTCGCCGGCGCAAATCGTTGCGACAAAGCCCGCTTCCGACGCGACAACACGATTTGAGGGAATCGGCGCCAGCGGCATATTCAGGTTGGCATGGCGGCCGGATGATCGACAAGAGGCTAGGCTGCCGCGGGCGCTCGAGGCCAGCGGAGAGATTCTTGTCATCGTCAATGGGCCTCATGTGCGGAGCGAGGCCAAACTCTTGGTTCGCAGTTTTGGCGAACAATTTGATCGTTTTCAAGTTCGCTTGCCGCCTGGGGCGGCTCTTGTCGAGAGTAGCCAGGCTGGCTACGCGATCACATCAATTGAGGATGCCGCAACGCACCCCGAAGCGCTGGAACGCGGTTTAGTGGTGGAGGTAGCACTAGATTCCGCAGCATCGGAGTCGCCTGCCGTGCGTCTTACAACGGAGCGTACCATCAATACGGATAAGAAGGAGGAATTTGTTGAACTTGCTGGATTCGAAGTGATCGACGCGGTTAGGCAATGGGGATATGTCGCGTCGCAAGTACGTGATGATTGGCAGTTGCTTTGGGGCGACTGGAGAAACGTCGGGCGCGTGGAAGAATTGCCCGCCACTCTTCAGCGCGACGACAGCGATGATGCGTTTGAATATTTCAGCCAACCATTCTCGCTTCCAGCAAGAGTTATTCCCAAAACAACTCGTGTACGCGTGCGCCCGGAATACGTCGTTTCTGTTTCTTCGCAACAGGCAAGACTGCAGGGTACGTTAAACTACTCCATTCGTGGTGCAAAGCTTTACGAGTTTCGCATTCGCATTCCCGACTGGCGCGATGTAGAAATCGGTCCGCCCGAAGTCATCGACAAGGACCGCATTGTTGAGTTAGAAAATCGGACGTATTTAGTTCCGCTGAAGCGTCCTTCAACCGAAGCGCACGAATTAAAGATCACGGCCACGCTCGCCGTGGATACAGAAAAGCAGGATGCGGTTGAATTTCAACTGCCGCAGCCAGAAGCCACCTTTCACGAGTCTGCTGTCCTCGTCGTGCAACCGGAAGACAATGTCGAGATCAACGTTGATCAAGCAAGGTCATCCGGGCTTGCGCCAAGGCATGTGGCTCCCAATGTAACGCTACCGGTTCGTCAGCAGGAACCTCTGTATTTTCGGGTGGAGGGCGAATCTCCAGCCTTCGTCGCGCAATTGACCATTCACCAGCAGCAAGTGCGAGTCGACATGGTCAATCGCCTGTCGCTTCTCAACGCAGAGACGACAGTCGAACAGCAGGTTTCCTACGCCGTGCGATACCTTCCCTTAGACCGGCTTGATTTTCTGGCGCCGTCCGCCTTAGCGAATACGGAAATCTACGCGCAACTAGGTGGCAAACAAATCCCTATACAGACGGTCGAAGCACCACAGGAGAACGCGGTCCAAGGCGACATCGTTCCGATGCGTGTGACGCTTCCAGCAACAGCAAGAATTGGCGAGTTGAATCTGTTGTTGCGATTCAAGCTGGAGCGTCGTCCACTTCAAGCGGGGAGATCGGAGCTCTGGGAAGTTCCTCTAATCATGCCGATAGGCGGAGAATTGATCTCGAATCGCCTGCACATCGACTCAGATCGTACCTTGCAGACGTCGATTAATTCGCCAGGCGAAGAGGCGATTTGGAAGCCAATGGTAAGTGAATCGACAGGGCACGGCGGAAGCGATTATGTTGCGCCTGGGCGAGCGTTTTCGGTTCCTCTGGCACTGCAGCTCGAACCGGCGGAAGGAAGCGGTGTAACCCAGATACGCGAGATGTGGCTACAAGCCTGGTTAACGGATTCCGCAAGGCAAGACCGCGTACTGATGCTGCTTGAAACGAGTGAACCACAGTTGCATATTGTCATGCCGGAGCGAGTTAGGGCGCAAGATACGGAAGTTCGTCTCGACGGGTTATTGCAGCCGTCGCGCCCATCGTCGGACGGATCGCTGCTAGTCGAGCTAGCCAAAGACGGGGTTCGTCGCGAGAGACAACTAGAGCTTCGGTATCAGTTTCAAGATCGAGAAACAAGCGCGCATGTCTTTGCAGCCCCGAAACTTCAGAATTCTCAATGGCTGGGGGTCGCCTATTGGCATTTTGTTACGCCGCTTCGCGAACATATTCTGGGAACGCCCGCAGACCTAAGCGCGCAGTACGAATGGCAGTGGCGCGGCTTTTACTTGGGCCAGCGAACGCCAGCCCAGCCCCAAGATGTGAAAGTATGGGCTGAATCCG
>JAGQOS010000225.1 GCA_020427265.1 Planctomycetales bacterium | reverse complement strand
GCATGTTGCACGTGGCCGTCGAGGACTGGCCGTTTCGACGGCTGCTTTCGTTACTCACGAGCAACTACTTTGCTCCCGCCTGGCCCGAATGGCTCGACGGCCGCGCCGCGGCCGACGCCGAACGTTTGATCCGCCATTTGCAAGTTCCTCGCGGCAGCGAGGAGTTGTTGAAGGAACTTCAACGCTGCGGGGGACGCGACGACGAATTCGGCGCGGCCGCCGGTCGCGCGCTGCAATTTTTAACTCGGCTGCGGCAGTGCTTCGAACGCCTGCCGCCGCACGCCGCGCCGAGCCAGTGGGCAGCCACTTTCGATGAACTGGCCGACGAGTTCGGCATGTTCGCCAATGCCGAAGACGACCGACTACCAGCCGTCGATGGGGATCGTCGCGGTTGGCAGCGGCTGCAAGAGTTGCTCGTGCGGGCCGATCAGCAGCGCGCCTGGTTGGGCGACGACGCCCATGCTCTCGACTTGGCTGGGGCGATTGAATTGGTGGAAGAGCTGCTGGCGATCGAAACGCTGCCCGCTTCGGCCGATGCGACCGGGTGCGTCCGTATCCTGTCGGCCGAGGCGGCGCGCACGCTCGAAATCCCTGTGTTGTTCTTCGCCGGCCTTTCCGAACGCTCGTTTCCGGCGCCGGCGCGCGACAGCCAGCTTTACAGCGAAGCGGAAATGGCCGCGCTCAAATCGAGCGAAGTTCCGTTCGTCGATCGGCAGGAACGCAACTGCGAGGAGATGCTGCTGTTCTACGAAGTGCTCTCTCGCGCGACACGTCAACTCGTGCTCAGTTATCCGGCGCTCGACGAAGCGGCGCATCCGCATTCGCCAAGTTCGTATTTGCTCGAAGTCGAGCGGGCGGCCGGTGCGGGCGCGATTGAAGTTCAGAAAGAAATCCAATTAAGTCCCGTGCCAACCGATGGCCAGCCGCTCGGTCCCGCCGATCTGCGGACGCTGGCCGTCGCCGAAGCCTGCGAGGGCAAGGCCGATTTGCTTAGCGCTGTTTTGCACGACGAGGGTGAACATGCCGCGTGCCCTACGCTAGCCGAGTCGTTGCGCGCGAACCTGGCGCGACAACGGGGCGATAGCTTCGGGACGTTCGAGGGCGTTTTCGCTTCGCCGCAGGCGGCCGAAGCGTTGGAGGCGCGATTCGGGGCGCAGCACCCCTGGAGCCCCAGCCGCCTGGAAGGCTACGCCTATTGTCCGTTTCAATTCTTCTCGCAACATGTCCTCCGGCTCGCCCCGCTCGATGATCTGGTGCTCGAAACCGATTATCTCGGCCGCGGTGGCTTGTTGCACGACGTACTGGCCGACGTGCACCGGGAAATCAACGAGCAGTGTGGCCGGCCGGCGTCGCCGGTGGAAGTGGGCGAATCGGACTTTCTACAGTGTTTCTCCACGGTGCTCGACAAGCAACTGCGCGCTCGCGCCGCGATCGGTCTCGAAGCCGCGCTGCGCGAAATCGATCGGCGTACGCTGCTCGATTGGGCCAATGGCTATTACCAGCAGCATGAAAAGTACGATCGAAAGTTTCAGGATTTGCCGGCGCCTTGCAAACCGGCCCATTTCGAAGTGCGCTTCGGTCCGCGCCGCGGCGCGGAAAACGCCTGGGAAGATCCGCTCTCGCGCGACGAACCGCTCGAACTCGACCTGGGGCGCGAGCGGATTGCGATCATCGGCCGCATCGATCGTATCGACACCTCGGAGATCGCCGGTCAGCGGCTCTTCAACTTGCTGGACTACAAGACCGGCCGGTCTCAGTCACTCAAGAGCGCCATGGTTGCCGATGGCACCGCACTGCAATTGCCGCTCTACGCGCTGGCCGCGCGTGATTTGCTCTCGGCCGAGCGCGAGGCGCATCCTTGGCTGGCGGCGTATTGGTATGTTCGCGACGGCGGCACGAAGAGCCGCTTCCAGTTTGGGCAACTTGCGGCCGACCTAATCGAACCGACCGCCGAATGGAAGGCGATCGAGCAGCAGGCGGTCGAACGCGTCGGCAAAATCGTGGCTGGACTGCGCGCCGGCGAGTTTCCGATGGCCTGCCGCGATTTGCAGTGCACGAGCCAGTGCGATTTCCGTACGGTCTGCCGGGTACATCAGACACGAGCCCTGGAAAAGCAGTGGCCGCCGCCAGCGCCGCCGGATCAAGACGAAAGCACCGCCGAAGATGACGACTAACTCCGCACCTGGTTACACCGCAGAGCAACGCCGTGCGCTCGAGACGCGCGACGTGTCGATCGCGCTTTCGGCCGGCGCCGGTTGCGGTAAAACGTTCGTGCTGACCGAGCGTTTTCTGGCCCATCTCGACCCGGCCGATCTGCAGCAAGACGAACCGCTCGAATTGAGCCAGATCGTGGCCATCACGTTTACCGACCTGGCGGCGCGGGAAATGCGCGACCGCGTGCGGGAGAAGTGCTACCAGCGTCTGCGCGCGGCCGATGCGGATCAAGCCGACTATTGGCAGGGTCTGTTGCGGCTGATCGATTCGGCGCGGATCAGCACGATTCACGCGTTTTGCGCGGCGCTGTTGCGTTCGCACGCCGTCGAGGCCCGGGTCGATCCTCAGTTCGTTGTCATGGAGCAGGCGCAAGCGCAGACGATGCTGGCGGAACTGCTCGACGACTTCCTCCGCGAGCGTTTGACCGAGCAAGAGCCGCAACTCGTGGAACTGGCCGCGCGCTACGGCTTAGGCCAACTCCGCTCGCGACTCGATTTGCTGGTAAACGCCAGCGAAGCGACCGAGCGGCGCGCCTGGTTGGAGCGTAGCGCCGACGAACAACTTGCTGCCTGGCGGCAATACCATACGGGCGTGGTGCTGCCGTCGCTCGCGCGGCAGATCGCGACTTCGCCCGCGACGCGCCGGGTTTTGGATATCTTGGAACGGGCGGACTACTCGCATGCCAAAATGCGCGAACGGGCGGCACTGCTGCAGGCTGAATTGCCGCAACTTGCCGTAAATAGCGAGAATTTGGCTGGCCGTTTGAGCGAATTGCACGAGGCCGCCAAGGTGCAAGGCGCGGGCACGAAAAAAGATTGGTCGAGCGAGCACGAATACGAGGCGTATAAAGACCAGGCTAAGAAGCTGCGAGACTCGATCAAGGCGGCCTTGCAACTGGCCGAGTTCGACGCCGAGCGGGCGAAACCCGCCGCCGAGATCGGCCTGCAACTGTTGCGCGTGGCCGACGAAGTGAGCCGACGCTACGACGAGCAAAAGGAGCAACTCCAGATGCTCGATTTTGGCGACTTGATGTCGCGAGCACGACAATTGTTGGGCAATCCGGCAAATCGAGAGTTGGTCCGTCAATTGCAAGGCCGCATTCGACTGTTGCTGGTCGACGAATTCCAAGACACCGACCCGATCCAGGTGGAATTGGTGCGTGCGTTGACCGGCGAGGGCATCTCGCAGGGCGAACTTTTTTTTGTGGGCGACTTCAAACAGTCGATCTATCGGTTCCGCGGCGCGCAGCCGGAAGTCTTTCGCCAGTTGGAGTCCGAGATGCCGGCCGAGGGCCGCTTGCCGCTCTCGACGAATTTCCGCAGTCAGCCGGCAATTCTCGATTTCGTCAACGCGTTGTTCGCCCCGTGCTTCGCTCCGGATTACCAGCCGTTGCTGCCATCGCGCAAGCAGGTTGGGCCGCGACCGGCCGTGGAGTTCCTGTGGGCCCGGTCGTTCGATTTCGATAGCGCCCACCGGCCGCAGGGTGTCGAGGCGATGCGGCGCGCCGAAGCCGACTGGATCGCGCGCCGCGTGCGCCAGTTGCTCGATTCACCCGAAGCTATGATCCACACGCGGCAGGATGGCCAGGAGACGGCTCGGCGCGTGGCGCCGGGTGATATCGCCTTGTTGTTCCGCGCGCTTTCGGATGTGCAGTATTACGAAGAGGCGCTGCGCGCCTACGGCATCGATTACTATCTTGTCGGCGGGCATGCGTTCTACGCACAGCAAGAGATCTTCGACGTGCTCAATCTGCTCCGGTCGGTCGCCAGCCCGGCCGACCAGGTGAGTTTGGCCGGTGTGCTACGTAGTCCGATCTTTGCTTGCACGGACGAAACACTGTTCTGGCTGGCGCAGCACGAAAACGGTTTAGGCGAAGGACTGTTCGCCGCCGACCTGCCCGACGCCTTGGACGCGACGGCGCGCGAACGCGTGAAGTTCGCCGCCGGCGTGCTCGCGGAATTGCGCGCCTGCAAAGATCGGTTGCCAATCGCCGAGTTGCTGCGACTCGCGTTGCAACGCACGGGCTACGACGCGGCCTTGTTGAGCGAGTTTCTCGGCGAGCGCAAGCTGGCAAACCTGTACAAGCTCATCGATCAAGCCCGGCCGTTCGATCGCGCGGGTGCGTTTGGGCTGGACGATTACATTACACAGCTTTCCCGGTTCGTGGTCTCGCAGCCCAAGGAAGCGCTCGCCGCCACCCATCCCGAAACCACCGACGTGGTGCGGTTGATGACGATCCACGCTTCGAAGGGGTTGGAATTTCCGGTCGTCATTCTTCCCGACCTCGAGCGCCGCGCTGGCGGCATGACCGATCCCGTGCTGTTTCACGCGGATTTGGGACCGTTGGTCAAAGCCGACGACGACGCCGTTGTGGGGCACAAGCTCTTGAGCGCCGTGGAGGCGGAAGAGGATGCTCAGGAGACAACGCGTTTATTCTACGTGGCGTGTACGCGAGCGGCCGACTACTTGATCCTTTCGAGTTGTATCGCCGATTTCGACGCGCTCAAAGGGGCCTGGACAAGCCTGCTCGCCGAACGTTTCGATTTGGAATCGGGCGCACGGCGCGATCCGGAACAAATCGGCGCTCAAGAAGCGTTGGTTCGCGTGATTCGCGAGCGGCCGGAGGTCGCCATGGCGCCGCGGCGCCTGCGCGCGCCCCGGGTGAGTGAAGAGGTGCTGCAAAAAGCGATCGACCGCACGAGCAAGCCGGCCTTGGAGCGGGCCGCCACGGCGAGTCCCGCTCCGCGCGATCGGTCGGCTCGGCGGGCTTACTCGTTTTCCCGCTTGTCGGGCTTGTTGCAACTCGCCGAGCCAGCACCTGACCCGGCCGACTATTCGACTCGGCCTTCGGGCGGCGATGCGCTGGCGTTCGGTTCGCTGCTGCATGAAGTCTTGCAGCGAATGCGTTTGGATTGTCCAGAAGAAGCCGCGACGATCCTGGCCGACATTGCGCCGCGCCACTTCGCCAACCCGGCGGCGGCGCTGCGCGAAGCCGGCCCGGTGCTGGAAGAATTCCTGAAATCGGATTGCTTCGGTTCGTTGCGCAGCGCCAAGCAGGTGCACCGGGAGCTCGAATTCATGTTGGCCTGGCCACCTGAACATCCCACGGCCAATGGTGTCTATCTGCAAGGATTCCTCGATTGCTTGTATCAGGACGAGGCCGGCGATTGGCGCATTGTCGACTTCAAAACCAACCGTGTGACCTCGGCTACGCTGGATGCGGTAGCGGAAGGTTATCGCCTGCAGCTTTATGTTTATGCCCTGGCCGTGGAACAGGCGTGGGGCGAGTCGCCGCGCGAACTCGTGCTCCATTTCCTGCGCGGCGGATTCGAGGCGAGCTTCGCCTGGGACGACGCCGCGCGCCGCAAAGTGCGAGGAATGATCGACGATGCGATCGCCGCAGATCGGAAGGAAGTGTAATGCCCGAACTCGACCCGGCCGATCAGCGGGCGTTTGCTCTGGAAGTGGCGGAGACGCTGCGCGCCGCCGGTTACGAGGCGTTGTGGGCCGGTGGCTGCGTGCGCGACCAGTTGCTGGGGCGCACGCCCAAAGACTACGACGTGGCGACCAACGCGCAACCCCAGACGATTCGCCAAGTCTTTGGTCGAGAGCGCACGATCGCCGTTGGCGCGGCGTTCGGCGTGATTGCGGTCGTGGGCCCCAAGACTGCCGGCCTAGTGGAAGTCACCACGTTTCGCGAAGACGCTCAATATAGCGACGGCCGCCGGCCCGACTCGGTGACCTTCAGCACGGCTGAGCACGATGCGCAGCGTCGAGACTTCACGATCAACGGCCTGTTTTACGATCCGTTGGCTCAGCGCGTGATTGACTACGTCGGTGGCCAGGAAGACTTGCGCGGGCAAACGGTCCGAGCGATCGGCGATGCGCGGCGCCGGTTCAGCGAAGATAAGCTCCGCCTGCTGCGCGCCGTGCGTTTCGCCGCGACCTTTCAATTCTCGATCGAAGCGGAGACCCTGGCCGCCGTTGGGGAAATGGCCGCCGAACTGCCGGTGGTCAGTCCCGAGCGAATCGCCGCAGAAATGCGCCGCATGCTCGTCGACGGCCACCGCGTGCGCGCCGTGGAACTGCTCGCAGAAACCGGATTGATGCCGGTCATCGCGCCGGAGATCGCCGCGATTTACGCCAATGGGTGGGAGAAGTCGGCCTGGGAAGAAACGCTCGCCGCCGCCGGGCGGTTGGCGTGTCCCGATTTTCCGCTGGCGCTCGCCGCGCTCTGCCATCGACTCGCACCGGCCGATATCCACACGCTCGCCCGCCGCTGGAAGCTTTCGAACCACGAACGCGAACTGGCCGCCTGGCTGGTCGAACAACTGCCAACTGTGCGGCGCGCCGCCGAACTGCCGTGGCCCGTGTTGCAGCGGCTATTGATTGCTGTGCATATCGAGCCGCTGCTCGAGTTGCTCGAAGCTGTCGAGGGCGAGGCGCACGCCGGGCTCCGACTGTGCCGCGAGCGGTTGGCCTGGCCAATCGCCAAACTGAACCCGCCGCCGCTGGTTACGGGCGACGATCTGATCGCGCACGGCCTGCCGCCGGGAAAAAACTTCCGCACCATACTCGATCAGGTGCGCGACGCACAACTCGAAGGCAAGCTAACGACACAGGCCGAGGCGTTGGCCCTGGCGAAGCAGTTGGCGAACTAAGGATACGTCGCGCAGACGCACGAAGAATCCGGTTAGGCTTCGGCATAGCCGATCGAAGCCGAAGGTTTGGGAATTGGCAAACCGTCTTCCTTCAGTCCAGCGAGATGCATTTGCAGCGCCGCCTGCATCTCGCGTTCGGCTTCGTCGCGCGTGGCGCCCGTCGCAACGCAACCTGGAACGTCGGGTGAAAATGCCGAAAAGTTGTTGTCCGCTTTCTCGATGACGATCAGGTATCGGTACATATATCACGGCTCCAGGAGCCCTGCTTGACGTAAGATGCTGTTCTTTGTGCCTGGCGCTAAGTCGTCACTTGGCTTACCTGCAACGGTGACGCGTCCAGACTTCGTGTTGTGCTTGAATCGGCATGGCTGCCCTTCTGAGCAACATTAAACAACCGTCGTCATGCAATACCTTGATCATCTCACGTATCTTCATCGGCTGCTATCGATTTTCAATAGCCGAAGGCCGGACGCACGGTCAGCGGCTGTAAATTACGCCGAGTACTGGTCGCCTTTCTTGTGGCGAAGGTGATGGCCGTCGACAATGTCCCAGGCCAGGCCGGTGAATTGCATTAGCTTGAGCGCCCAGTAGGTGATGTCGATCTCCCACCATTTATGACCGGCGCGAGCCATGGCCGGGAAGGCGTGATGGTTGTTGTGCCAACCTTCGCCATACGTGAGCAGCGCCACCCACCAGTTGTTGCGGCTATCGTCGGTGGTTTCATACGTGCGGTAGCCCCACATGTGACTGGCCGAGTTGACCAACCACGTGGCGTTCAACACGAATGCCAGCCGCAGGAACATGCCCCACACGAGCAGCGATGCGGCCAGATACCATCCGCCTACGGCATAGCCCACGGCAGTGAAAATTGCACCGAGACCAAGGTGCCAAAGGATGAACGTGCGATCGAGGAACAGGAGCACGGGG
>JAGQOS010000224.1 GCA_020427265.1 Planctomycetales bacterium | reverse complement strand
CGCCCAATAAGAAAAAGTCACTCGCAGTAGCTGCGCTCGTTTGCGTGGCCTTTTCCAACGATCGACGCGATTGAGCCTCCTCACCTGCTCGGTAAAGCAGGTCCGCCTGTCGCAGCAACTGGGCTTTAGTGGGTGCATCGGCACTTCCTGCCTGGCCGACGATGGCCAGCGAAGAGCGCGCCGCGGCGCGTTGTTGCGGTTCTGGGGCGTCGCGATGCGAAACGACCACCGTATCGGCATGCAACCAATACAAGTTCCGAACTCCATCAAGGATTTCCGCAATCTCGTCGGCCGAATAATTTCGGGCCGAGATCTTCGGAACGTCCGGCGCATCGATGTGCAATTCGAATAGCGCCAGCGCTTGGCTGGTTGCCTCTCGCGCACGCCCCAGATCGTCTTCACCGTGGATCGCTCTAGCCAACATCACATGAACGACCGCTTCGTCGTAGAGCTTTCGAAACGACGCTAGCTTGGCGTCGGCTTCGCGGCGTTTCGCACGTGTTTCAAGTTGAATTTCCGCATCGGCGAGCCATCGATTGACTTCCTTAGATAGCCAAGCGAGCCTCGCTTCGACGGAAACCAATCCAGCCGCTTCCCGCAACGCCTTCTGTGCATCTTCCAGCCGCTGTTCACCGTACGCGGCTTGCCCTTCGGTCAGCAACGCTCGCGCTTGGTCTTCGATTTTCGCCAATCGATTCTCTTGTTGATACTTCCAAAGGCCGGTCGCACCTGCGCCGACAAGCATGGCGACCAAAACAGTGGCGGCAAGTGTCTTGTGCCGTTTTAGCCAGCGCACCGCTTGCTGCCACAGAGGCTCCTCATAGACTGAAACCGGAGCGCCGGCTTGCCACCGGACCAGGTCGTCGGCCATCTCTTTGGCCGTTGCGTAGCGATCATCGGGATCGAGGGCCATCGCGCGCAGGCAGACGGCTTCGAGAGCCGCGGGAACTGTCCCGTTGAGGCGGCGCGGAGGAACGAACTTCCCCTTACGCACCTTGTCCAATACCTCTTTACGGCCACCGCTGTACGGCGCATGGCCCGTAAGAACTTCGTAAAGCGAGGCTCCCAATGAGTATACATCGCTACGGCCGTCCAGCGAGCCAACCTCGCCTCGGGCTTGTTCGGGCGCCATATAGGCGAGTGTCCCCATGACCGTGCCCTCGGCCGTTTCGTTGCGCGATGACGGCCTGAGAGACGCCTGCTCTTCAAGAGCGATCGTCGATGCCTTCACCACATCGGCGGCTGACGGCGGTTGGTCGACGTCGGAGACGCGATGAAAGACCTTGGCCATTCCCCAATCGACGACGTACGTTTCTCCGTACTCGCCGACCATGATGTTGAGCGGTTTCAAGTCGCGATGAATAATGCCACGGCTATTGGCAAATGCGACTGCGTTACAAGCATCGACGAGTGCGCTAAGCAGTTCGTGTAGGCGTTCTTGTTTTTTCGAATCTGCAGGATTTGTATCGTGATATCTCTTGATGAGCGACGCCAGAGTACGCCCTTCGACGAATTTCATCGTGTAGAACGGATGCCCCTCGTGCGTTACTCCGAGTGCGTAGACAGGTGCAATGCTGGGGTGATCGAGCCGCCCCGTCAACTGGGCTTCGAGAAAAAACCGCTCAATCCGTTCGAGAGAAAGAGGCGAACGAAGAATCATCTCTTTCAATGCGACGTCGCGACCTACGTACTCATCGCGCGCCCGTAGCACGCGGCCTAATCCACCTCGCCCCACTTCATGAACAATATGGTACCGTTGCTGCGCCTCGCGTCGCATAGCGCGCGTTGCCAACTCGTCGCCAGAGGAGGCGCCGGAATCATCGTCGATCGTCGCCGCATCGGGCGATACCCGCGGACCTTCCTTAGGAGCGCTATCCAGTCGCGTCTCTTGAGCCCGCTCCGAATCGGTCCGTTCGACAAGCGAACTGATTTGGGCGGCGGAAACACCGGCGCGCGAGGCGAGCAACGACGCGACCGACGCCGCCGGTTCTTCCGCTAACTCGCGGAGTAGCGAAGTGTATTGTTCGATCGAAATCAGACCGGTCGATAAGGCCCGGGACAGAATGGCCAGGTCTTGCTGATTGAAATTCAAACCGGCACCGTTCGCCGCAGGTATTGCGGTCGCATCCCTTCAATCCGCACGATTTCCCCGCGGGCCTCTAGATCGAGTTTGACGGTCATCGTGTACCAGGCGACGCGACCGATCTGCTGCCGCTGTTCGCGGGAGAGAAAATTTCGCACCAGAGGCCGAAGCTGCTTGAGCATGATTCCGACATCGTCGCTGGGTACGTTCGCCAAGATAGCGTGACGCATGAGATCGTACTTCCACTTCTCGATCTCGACAGGCTCCTTGTCGGAGTCGGGAGTACGACAAGTTACAAACTGGGCGGTCTTTGGCATGACAAAACGCCAATCCAGGTCGTTGCACTATCAGCGGGAAAAAAGCAGTGAAATGTTGGGAAATGGCCCGAACTGAACTCATCATCGCCATTTTCACTTTCGGCGGGCTACAACGCAAGTATTGGGTTCGATCGCTTCGACGGCCATAGAACTTGCCAGGTGGCTGCCGCAACCCTAGATTTTCCAACGAGTTGGATCGTAGCCGTGCAAATGAAGCGTGCCTGCGGATAGGCGAGTTTGCGGCGTGCAGAGAGTCAAGTGAGGCGAATGGCGACAAATCGGTCGATCAGGGCAAATTTACTGTACGAGGTCGTGGTTGCTAGTTACAATGCAGCGCAGCGAACCTATCTCTTGATGAGCAACATCTTTGCGATCACCTACTTCGACTCGGAACTCTCCAAATTATGCAAAAAACTGCGACTCTGGGGGCAACGTTAGCGTTGGTATTTGTGTTGGCAGGCAGCACCGCGTGGGCACAGCGGGCAGCAAACGACGGAACAAACGCAACCGCCGCGCGTTCACAACCGAAAAATCAACTGCCGGAAACAAAGGTTCCGAGCGGTGGGCGTGCGCCTGAGGGTGAATCTGCGAGTCCCGATTCACGGCGAAAAGTCATCATTCGGCGACCGGTCGAGGAAACTGTCGATATTGATGGCGTCACGGTCAAAGCAAACAGCATCGTCGTCGCCAAGAAGAATGCGATTGTTCGCCATCTTACAAAGGCCGAAACTCTAACGAGCGGTCATACGGTGAAAGTTCGTAAAGTGAGCGAAGGCTGGTTGTGGGTGCGCGGCAGCACGATTGCCGGTTGGATTCACAAACTCGACGTGATTCCGTTCGAAAAGGCGGTTTCCGATATCGAAACCGTGATGAAGTCGCGCAAACAAAGCGTGTACGAAGGCACGGGCGCTGCCGCTGATTTTGCGCGCGGAAATCAGGCATTGGACGCTGGTGATTTTGACGGAGCGATTTCGGCGTTTCGCTCCGCGATGCAGTCGAGTCCCGATGTGGCCGGTCCGGCCAATGCCGGCATGGGCGAGGCGTTGTTGGGCAAGCAACAATACCAACAGGCGATCGACGCCTTGACGTTAGCCATTCAAGATGACGACAAGAATCACGTCGCTTACTATAACCGCGGATATGCCAAGCACATGCTGGGTGAACACGATGCGGCAATCGAAGATTATAATGCTGCGATCGCTATTTCCGGCGAAGGGAATGCCGACCCGTGGTATTATCTGCAACGGGGACTCTGTTGGTACGAAAAGGGCGAAAAGACAAAAGCATTCGAAGATCATGAAGTGTTCATGAAAAATCAGGCGCCGGGGGCTCCCGCCGCCGTGCTACCCCCGCCCAAGGTTCGAATCGGCGGACCGATCATCACGCCGAACGACACGCCCGTGGTTTACGCCGCGCCGGCTGCGGGCGATGACGATACGTATTGGAGCCCGGAAGAGCTCGATGAAGCCATCGCGAATTTCAGCGAAGCAATACGCCTCAACAACCAGTTCGCGCTCGCATTCAACGGCCGAGGTTGGGCCAAGTATCGTAAGAAGCAATTTGCGGAAGCAGCGGACGATTTCGACAAGGCTATCGAGCTAGCGGAACAACAGGCCGGTGGCAACCAGACCGTTGGGCAACCTTCTGCGGTAACACCACCGACTGGTGGCGAAAATTCTGGTGACAACGGCCAGCCGGCGCCTTCCAAACCGAGTGAAGCCGGCGATGTATTCCCGCAATAGGGAACCGTTGCGGCGTCTAATGCTGCGCACGGCGAGTGCTTGCGGTTAAACCGCTAGCTGGCAGAACGAGAGTAGCTTCTGCCGAGCTTCAACATCGAACGGTTTCACGAGATATTCGTTGGCGCCCGCTTTGCGAGCGCGACGCGCCATCTCTTCACCAGCTTCTGTCGTGATCACAATGATCGGCACGTCGGCGTCCTGTTTGCGGATCTCGCGCATCACCTCGAAGCCATCGCGCTTCGGAATATTGACGTCGCAAATCACCAAGTCGAATCCGCCGGGTTTAAACAGGGCAATCGCTTGATCACCGTCGGCCGCCTCCATAGGGGGCCCCGCTCCGGCCGCTTCTAGAAAGCGCCCCAGTAGC
This sequence comes from Planctomycetales bacterium, assembly GCA_020427265.1. Lineage (GTDB taxonomy): Bacteria > Planctomycetota > Planctomycetia > Pirellulales > JAGQOS01 > JAGQOS01. Next base: position 3,304 of record JAGQOS010000224.1, on the reverse strand, counting down.
CGCCGCATCGGCGCCGAATCGTCGATTAGAAGAACGCGTAAACTCATAAGGTGCCGTAGATTTCGAGAATGCAGTACGCGTGCATCCGAATGGAATGCACAGTTCTAATATAGCATAATCGGCGGACAGGCGGTTTCTCGCCACTAAACTATGGCGTTTGTACGACTCTGCGAGGCGACAACGGAGATACGACCGCTACGATCCGAAATTTCAATGCCATCGTTGCGAGCATTCGCGCGAGACAAGAACACCGCCCCTACACATTGTTAAACACGCTTTTTCGCCGAGGCATGAGCCACAATTACGACAGACGGCCGCGTCTCCGAAACCTTACTTTGCGATCCATCTCAATGCCAACTCCAATGCAAACTGCTCCACTAGCTCGCGCGGCTTTCTCCCGCTCTTCCTTCGGCGTAGTGAATTTGAGCCTGTCCATTTGTTTGCTGACTACAACGCTCACTGGCTGCTCCGACTCAGAGGCGGACTCGTGGAGCAATCTCGTGCCGGCCAATGAAAATTATGCCGAAGTTCTGCTCGAAGAGTACATCATTTCGATTCCATTCACACAGCGCGACGAATCCGGCGACAGTTGGCTAGAAAACGTACAGGTTCGCTTCGAGTTGGCGGCTCTGGTCGAACCCTCGCAAGTCGACAAGTTCGAGGAACTCCTCGAAAGTCGGCACGGAAGATTTAATGACGAAGTGATACGAGTGTGCCGCAATCTCGATGTTAATGACTTGCGCGACCCCGGTAATCACTTCCTTGCCATTGCCTTGATGGAAGCAGCCGATTCCGTACTCGGTCGCGACATCGTCCGCCAATTCGTCGTCTCCGATTTTGGACTCGAATTGCAATGATCATACGCATAACTCTCATCCCGAAAGTTGTCGTCTTTGCTTTGGCCTGGCTCTGTCTGTTGCCGACGCACATCTCCGGCGCCGAAGATACCGCCTTGCAACAGGACTCGTCACTACTCAAGTCGTCTGCGCGAAGAACCGTAACAGCCGAACCTGTAAATCCGGTTCACACGGAAGTAGAGCTAGGCGAATTTGACGTTCCCGTACGCTTCGCCGACACCAACTCGACGATCACAATTTTTACGCATCTCTTCGCCACCGTGCGAATCAACGAGAAAGATAATTTTGAAGAGCAGATCGAAGCCAAACAAGCGCGACTACGTGAGCGAATTGTGGTCGCCTTTCGCGCCACAACGCGGGACGAACTTCAGGAGCGAAATCTAATACGCCTGAAGGAACGACTGCGTCAGGCGGTCCTGGCTGCGATCCCGGACCCGAGCGCTTATCGAGTGGGCTTTCTCTCGTTCCAATACAACGAAGAGTAAACTCGCGACACGCGGTTACGCGGCCACGAAGCACAAACTTGGCCGTTCACCCTTTGAATTCGCGGGCAAAGCGATAATAGATCTCGGTCGCCGTTTCGAGCTGTTCGAGCGAAATCCATTCATTCTCGGTATGCGCCTGTTCGATGCTGCCGGGTCCAAAAACAACGGTCGGAGCACCACACGGAGCAAGCGCCGAAGCATCGGTACCGTAGGGTGCGCCAACGATTTCGGAAACGCCACTATGATCGCTCGCCATTGTGGCCAACCTCGCCGCGAATGGCCGGGATTCATCGTAGGCGAGTCCCATCGATTCGCTATATGGAAGCTCGTGTTCGACGGACACCGCGCCGTCTGTCGCAGTGGCGATCCATTGAACTAGCGCATGGTAAGCTTCACGGGGAACTTCGCCCGGGATCAGGCGGCGATCAATTTCAATTGTACACTGTGCCGGCACCGTGTTTACACTAATGCCGCCGTGAATCGTCGTCACGCTTACCGCCGCGCGACCGCAAAGCGGATCACATGCATCCTGAGCGGTGAGACGTTCATGGAATTGCTCAATCGCTTGCACGACTCGCGTCATTCGATAAATCGCATTGTCGCCCAATTGTGGGCGTGAACTATGGACAGCGATGCCATGCGTATGGCAACGCCAACGCACGGCGCCCTTGTGGGCGGCGACCACCTGCAAGCTGGTGGGCTCGGCGACGATGATTCCATCCGGCAACGTATCAAAGGGGCGTTGGGCTGCGGCGATGCAACGCGCCAACGCCGAGGCGCCGGTAAATCCATGCTCTTCGTTTATCGTACAGGCCAAGACGACCGTCGGCCGCTGGGCGGACGGCAATTCGCTCAAGCGAAGCACGGCGGCGATCATAGCCGCCATGCCGCCTTTCACATCGCACGCGCCACGGCCATAAATTCGCCCATTTCGAATCTGCGGCTCAAAGGGTGGAATCGTCATCCCGTCGACAGGCACCGTGTCTTGATGCGCCTCGAACAACAATCGCCCCGGCCGTTCACCCTCGAGGATCGCAAGGACATTGTGTTGGCCATCCTCGACGAACTGAGATTCAACCCGGATACAGTGTTCTCGAAACAGTCCCAACAGAAACTCGGTCACACGCGACTCACCGCAAACCGCTGGGTCGATACCGAAGCGTCCCATGGGATTCACGCTTGGAATCGCGACCAACCGCATCAAGATATCTTCGGCCGACAACGCCACCTGACTTATCTCCTTGCCCTGGTTTAACAAAATTGATTCTACGCGATTGTTCGAAATGCCACAGAGCAGATTAATTTGGCCATGAAATTCGAATTGAACAATGGGCGCATTGACCGTTTGCGCAAGCAGCGATAGATTCCTGGGTTGACCTTCGTGTCGTACGCGGTGGCTGACTTTTGCTCGATTGCAAGATTGTGATAAAATTCACAGACTTGGGCGACTGAGCCCCAGTAATCGCTGTAACCCCATATACGGAAAATAGTTGTGGATACATCGATCATTCCGCTGTTTCTGTTTCTAATCTTTGCCCTCGGCATGTCTTTGGTCATGGTCTTTTCGGGCAGAGTCCTTGGGCCGAGACGCCATTCCGCTGTGAAAGAGATGCCGTATGAAAGCGGGATGGACCCAATCCACGATACGCATCGGCGTTTTGACGTGCGTTTTCACTTAGTTGCCATCGCATTCTTGGTTTTCGACGTGGAGCTTCTTTTCCTTTATCCATGGGCTGTCGCAGCCAAGCGAGGCGATGGAGAAATCCGCGGGATCGATGCGGCGGTCGCCGACGGCCTGATTTCGAGCCGCTACTTGGTTTTTGCCGGTGCCATGGCGTTTCTCGTACTGCTGGTCATCGGGTTTATCTACGACTGGCGGAAGGGTTTGTTTCGATGGCGATAGAAGAGCTGCCTGAAAACGTGGTTGTCAGCAAGCTCGACGAACTCGCTAGCTGGTACCGC
>JAGQOS010000223.1 GCA_020427265.1 Planctomycetales bacterium | reverse complement strand
TGTTTCGCACAGCGCCGCAGCTAAGTTTTTTGGCGGTCGGCGTGTTGACCTGGTTCGGACGCTTTTTCTTGATTCCCGCCCAAGCCGACCCGTTGAAATTGCTCATCGCGCGTACCAGACCCTGGCCGCAACGTATGGCGCGGCGTTTGGGCGACGCCGTGTGGCGGATGACGGTTGCTGGCTTCCTGGTTTGGTTAATTACTTTGCCGTTAGCGCTGGGCCGATTTCATCTCTTTTCGCCGGTGGCTGTCGGACTAAATCCACTGCTGTGGCCCGTGTTAGTCGTGGCGTTGGTTTCGGGATTTGTCGTGCTTGCAAGTGGCTGGCTGTTGCCCCCTTTGGCCGATCTAGCCGCGCGTCTTTGCAATGAATCGCTGGGTTTGCTTAATCGCCTTGTCCAATGGACACAACAAGCGCCAGGTAGCCATGCCTGGACACCCGGCCCAGAACCCTGGTGGCTGGTGGGGCTCTATGGCGGACTGGCAGCGCTCTGCTTGTTCCCCAGCCTGCGTCCGCCGCGACGGTGGGCGTTCGCACTGTTGGCCGGTTGGATTGGCATAGGCTTCGGCGCTTCGTCATACTCTCGATCGGCTGCCGAGTTGCGAGTCACGTTCATCTCGCTAGGACATGGGTGCGGCGCCGTAGTTGAGTTGCCCGGCGGCGAGACCTTGCTCTACGACGCGGGCCGGCTGGGATCGCCCGAGCCAGCCGAGCGCGCGATTTCAAGCTACTTGTGGAGCCGCGGCATTACGCGTATCGACGCCGTTGTGCTTTCCCATGCCGATGCCGATCACTATAACGCGATCCCCGGTTTGCTCGACCGCTTTTCAATCGGTCGCGTATTGGTATCGCCTTTCATGTTTGAATCGCCTAACGAGTCGTTGCGCGCGTTACAGGCGGCCATTGAAGATCGCGGTGTGGCTATCGAAGAAATCTGGCAAAACGATCGACTACGCACCCATGGCAACGCCGCTTTGGAAGTCCTGCATCCGCCGCGTCAGGGTGTGCTGGGCGGCGACAATGCGAACAGCCTGGTTTTGGCTATTCAGTACGAAGGCCGGCGTATCTTGCTGCCCGGCGACCTGGAATCGCCAGGGCTCGACGACGTGATGGCCGAGCCGCCGTGGAATTGCGATCTGCTGATGGCCCCGCACCATGGCAGCCGCAATAGCGATCCGCCAGGCTTTTCAGCATGGTGTACGCCTGAATGGGTGGTCATCAGTAGCGGGTATCGCCACGATGTCGCCCAGGTCGAGGAAGCCTTTCGCGATGCCGGTGCGCAGGTCGTTTCCACATGGCGCGAAGGCGCGGTACAAGCGACGGTCGCTCACGGCCGAATATCGGTAACGGCGTTTCGCTCGAACCAAGACGAGTAAGCGTTTTACACGCTCCAAGGGTCGCGTTCCGGGCGCGAGCGAAGGCTGTTCGCTTCCGGATCGTCGATGAACGATTCGTTCTGCGGGTCGAACTTTAGTTTACGGCCGAGAATCCACGAAATCGCCGCCGCATGACAGGCAATATGCGAACGCCGCATGACCGTGGAATTGCACACAGTTGGTTGGCGGCTTTTTACACTGTCGAAAAAGTTGCGCGCGTGCGCCGAAACATCCAAGCCTCTAACACGCTTCGCGCCGTCGGGAACAGTGGCCGCGAGCGAATCGGGTTTGACAACAATCTCGCCGCTGTCGCCAGTTTCGACCGATCCCTCGTCGCCCTCGAACCGCACAGGGCATGTACCCAGCCGTGTGATGTAATGCGGATCGCGGTTGCCGAACGGGTCTTTGAGAAAGTCGAAAATCAGCGTCACGCCGTTTTCGTAGCGGCAGGTAATCTTGTCTTCTGCCGGTTCGTATTCAACGGGCATCGTGTGGTCGGCCTGATTGGCGGCCTGGCACAGGTCGAGCGTGTGCGCTCCCCAATCCAGGAGTCGCGCCCCAGAGTCGAAGTCCCAGTAACCGCGCCAGCCACCGCGCACATACTGCTCGTTATAAGGACGCCAGGGCGCCGGACCGAGCCAGAGATTCCAATCGCACACTTTCGCATCGGGCGTGGGCTGGCCGGGAAGCCATTGGGTCTTGATTTCGGGAATGTAGATGCTTGCGTATAGCGTCTGTAGTTTGCCGAGCTTGCCGTCGTGCGCCATCTGAATTGCTTGTTGGAAATTGGGCACGCTCCGCCGCTGGGTTCCCGCCTGAAAGATGCGCTTGGAGCGCTGAATCGTATCGTCGAGCCGTTGGCACAGGTCGATCGTCAGGCCACACGGTTTTTCGCTGTAGATATCTTTGCCGGCCTGAGCGGCCATCATCGAAGCAGGCGCATGCCAGCGATCACCCGTGGCAATGATCACCGCATCGATATCCTGGCGATCGAGCAGTTCGCGAAAGTCGCGATAGAGCTGGCAGTCGGAATTTCCGTAGCGGCCGTCGACGAGTTTCTTGCCGGCGTTGCGGCGGCTCTCTTGAACATCGGCGATCGCCACGCAACGCACGTCCTCCAAGCCGAGCATGGCATTCAGGTCGTAGGTACAGCGAGGGCCGATGCCAATGACACCGAGTGTAACCTGCTCACTCGGCGCAACTGCGCCATCTTTGCCCAGCACGTGCGAGGGGAGGAACGTGGGTGCCGCCAAGGCGGCGCTGGTGGCCGCGGCCTTTTGGAGAAAGCTACGGCGCGTGGGTGAATCTTGCATTTCGAGCATCCTCGAATGTGAGCGACAAATTACCGTGAGACAAGAATGTGCCGCCCATCATACGCCTGTTGCAGGCGAATCACCAGCAATTTCTTAGCAATGTTGCGCGAAACATGCGTCCGGATTACGGCAGTCGCAATTTCTTTGTAAGGGTCCCCTGCTCTTCCTCGTCGGTAAGCGGCTTGAAGTCGACTTTCAAGTGTGGCGCTGTCGCGGCGAACTGCTCGATATCGGCGGGTGAAATATCGACCGTGTGGATTTTGAGCGTGTGCAGGTTGGGAAGCTTCGCCAGCGGCGCCAAGTCGGCGGCCGAAAGTCGCGCTTCGAACAACTCGAGAGACTGGAGCGACTTGATCTTGGCCAGCACCGCGATAGTAGGACCATCGAAACTTGGCGCCGTGTCGGTATTCCATTCTGGCAGTCGTTGGCCAATGCGAAGGCGTTCGAGGGCGGGCAGGTTCGTGAGAAATGCGTTGCCTGCTTGCGTTTGCCGCGAGTGCCAGGTGCTGAGTTCGTGAAGTTGTGCGATTTGTCCAATGGCCTCGAGTGCCGCGTCACCGGCTGTGGAACCGGCGAACGTAAGTCGTTCGAGATTGGATAGTGCTTTGAGGTGAATCAGGCCGGCGCCAGTAAAGGACTCAAGGCCCCAGGACGGGTGCCATAGTGCAAGACTACGCAGATTCTTTAAGGCTGCAAAATGGCGATAGTCGTCGTCGGTAAGCTGGGAGCCATTCGTGCTCAATTCTTCCAACGCGCGCAGGCCGCTGAGCAGCGGAATCGTTTGGCTGTTGAGTGACTTGCCGCTGAGTGTGAGTTTTTTGAGCGTCGTACACTGGCCGATCAATCGGTAGTCGTTCTCGGTCAGCGTGTCCTCGGTTACCCGCAATTCGAGAATCTGGCAGTCTTTCTCCGTGACAACAAGGCCACGCTCGCGCAGCGTCGTTGCGACATCGTCGGCCGCTGCACAGTACGACGATACACACACAAACTGATAGACCAAACAGGCCACGCCGACTTGGCGTGGCCGAGGGGATAAGTCGAACATGGAAAAGGAGCCTCAGGAATGGAATTGGAAGGAGCCGATTTCCTAACTGTGTTCACAGCAGTGAAGCGTCATCGACTGTAATCAGGCAGCCCGCGCGAAGGCAGGCGCCATGCGGCATGTTGTTCGTGGTCGATGGTGAATACAGTACACGATTCGCTGTATCTCGTCAGCGTTTCTCTCATTAGCAGCACGCTGTCAAGTATTGTCTCCGACGGGGTCGAGGAAATCGTCCTTGCCGCCAACCCGGATCGTGCCTGTTCAGCGTAGGACGTTCGGCCGAGATATTCGCTGGTCTTCCGCCGTTTAGCTCCTTTCAGCGCGGCAAAGGGGGGCATGATTTGCGGTCGTGAACAAAATTTTCGCGTCGCGCTTTTTTTCTGCCTAAAATCGTTGAATCCCTCGAAAGTAGGGATTGCCGCGTGGGTTCGGCCTCACAAAGTCTCGCCATCGAGTTGAAAGAATCGACTACGCCTTCATCGACGTCGCTTCAACTTGCGCGTGGATGTCTGGCGATTATTGAAGCGGCGAGCATGGTACGGGCCACGATTCCTGGTTCCGCTTTTTGTTCCCCGGTGTCTTCCGCCATGAGTCTACATCGCAATCGACGTTTCTTTCGTAAGAACAGCCGTTGGGAATTCGATCGCCGCGCCGCGAATCGTAATCGCTTTCAACGTGCTCGCCTGGAACTCTTGGAAGACCGGCGCATGTTGGCCTTTACCGTGAATTCGGCGGGTGATGAAACGGACTTCGATTTGACAGATGGCATTGCCGACATCGGCAGATTCGATCCCGACTTGGGAGAGATAGTTCCCGCGGGAATCACCACACTGCGCGCGGCGATTCAACAGGCGAATGCCGACGGAGGCGGCACGATCAATTTCAGTGTGGCCCAGATTGCTCCGCAACAGGCCCTGCCCGATATTACAGCTCCTGTTGTCGTCGATGGCGGCTCACGTGGCGCGGTGCAAATTAATGGATCGGACTTGCGCTTCATTGATGATGGCATCGTGTTGGCCGCTGGCTCCGATGGCAGCACGATTCAAGGCATGTTTATCACGCAGTTCGGAGGCGATGCGATCGTCGTGCTCAGTGCCGGCAACACGATCGCGCAGAACGTACTGTCTGGAAACGAAGACGACGGCATGACACTCTTTGGAGCGGGAGCAACTGGAAATGTTGTTACCGGCAACTATGTTGGCCTCGATCCGAGCGGGGTCTCGGGCCTGCCGAACATTTTCGACGGCATAAGGATCAGCAACGCGTCGGGAAACACGATCGGTGGCCCAGGCGATTTGGCCAACGTCATTTCGGGCAACAACGAAGGTGCGGGTGTGCTCATCACCGGCGCGTCGACTGGCAATGTTGTAACCGGCAACCTCATAGGCGTTTCCGCTACCGGTGCAGTGGCCGTACCCAATGACAAAGGCGTGGAAATCGACGGCGCCGTAGGCAACACAATTGGCGGCGCTACACGAGCGGCAGGCAACGTAATCTCTGGCAATGCATTCGGAGGCATCATTCTTCGTGAAGGCGCTAACGAAAACACAGTTGCCAACAACCAGGTCGGCGTCGACGCCTCGGGGAATTCGCCCATCGGGAATGCCGACGACGGAATTTGGGTGCTGGAATCGTCGCGCAACGTGATCGGTCCCGGCAATACGATCTCCGCCAACGTTGGCGACGGCATCGCCATTACCGGCGACCCCGCCTCGACCAACAACAACAGAATCTTTGGCAACATCATCGGTCTGAATTCGGCCGGAACGGCCGCGTTGGGGAATACCGACGACGGAATCTATCTGAACGACACGACCGGCAATACGATTGGCGGAACGGGCGACGAAGGGAACGTGATCTCGGCAAACGGCGGTCGAGGGGTTTGGGTCGTGGGCGATTCGAGCGGAAATACCATCGAGGGAAACATCGTTGGGCTTGATATATCGATGACACAGGCGCAGGGAAACGATTCCGACGGCATCAACCTGTTCGGCGCCGCGGTTAGCAACAATACGATCGTCGCCAACGTGGTGTCCGGGAATAGATCGTCGGGTGTTACGATAAGCGGCGGCGCTTCCAACTCGGTGAGTGACAACATCATTGGACTGGACGGAGGGAACACGTTCGCGTTGCCGAACGACGGAAATGGCGTCGGTGTTTCAGGTGGAGCCAATAATATCATTGCCAACAATGCGATCGCCGGAAATGATTCCGACGGCGTGCGCATTCATCCCGATACTTCGGGAACCATGGTTACGGGAAACACGATCGGTCTCAATGCGGCCGGCGAAGCCGTGCCGAACGATACGGGGGTCTCGATCGCCTGGGCATCGGACAACATCATCGGGGGAGCGGGCGCTGCGGGCAATGTAATCTCTGGCAATCGGTTCGACGGCGTTTCGATCTCTGGCAGCGTCGACCGTCAGGCTGCTAATAATCAGATTGTGGGCAACATCATCGGTTTGCGCGCCGACGGAGTCACGCCAGTGGGCAACGGTGGCGGGATCGACATCTTTAACGCAGCAAGCAACACGATCGGCGGAATCGGAGGCCTGGGGAATATCGTTGCCGGTAACAACGGTGTCGGAATTTCTATCTCCGCCAGTGAGGGATTCGATTCGCCGGACAACGTTGTGCTCGGCAATTTTGTTGGTGTGGCGCAGGATGGCGTAACACCCGTTGGCAACAGCCGAACCGGCATCTGGGTGCGGCGTTCGACCGGGGCGCGCATCGGAGGCATCGGCGCGGGCGAAGGAAATGTGATTTCGGACAACGATAGCATCGGGATCTGGATCGAAAGCGGCGCCCACGGTGCGATCGTTCAGGGTAACATCGTTGGCGCCGATGTGAGCGGAACCGTGCCGCTCGGAAATGGCAGCGTAGGTATTACCGTCGATGAATCCGCCGGCGTCGTGATCGGCGGCACCGCCGCGTTGGGTGGCAATCAAGTCGTCGATTCCACGCTGTATGGTATTTCCGCCCGCGGCGCTGCCACCACCAATCTCTTTATCCAGGGAAATATTATCGGAACCGATGAATCGGGACTGCTTGACCTGGGCAACGGAGCGGATGGCGTTTCGATCGCCGATGGCGTTGTCGGGGCGACGATCGGTGGAGAATCCGGCACGGTCGGCAACACGATCGCCAACAATGAACGCGCCGGCGTGAGCGTTGCCGGTGGCGCGGCGAATCGAATTCACCGCAACTCAATCTACAACAACGTCGGTCTTGGCATCGATCTGGGCGCCTTCGGCGTGAATGAGAACGACAATGCGGATCCGGAGCAGGTGACGCCACCCGATATTGATTCGGGGCCGAACAACCTGCAAAACTACCCGGTTCTAGGGCTCGCCGTGGGCGGAAGCGATGTGGTGGGCACGCTTCGTAGCACGCCGAATACGAGTTTCACAATCGAAATCTTTAGTAGCCCCGTGGGAGATGAATCCGGGTTCGGCGAAGGCAAAACTTATTTGACAACGATAGTTACATCGACCAACGCATCAGGCGTCGCCACGTTTGCCGTGCCGAACGCCGATGGCATTCTTACTGCTACAGCAACCGACCCCGACGGCAACACCTCGGAGTTCTCCAACGCGCTCGATCCGGCCGTTGTCGGCATCGATCTGGCGCCACTCAAATTAGAGGGCGACTTCGAGGAGGTCGAACCTGGAAAGTTCCGCGCGGTGAATGGTGCTGCGATCGGACTCAAGCCCGCGCAAGGCGAGGAGTTCCGACCGCTCGTGGAAGTCGACGGTTCGGTGGAATACGACCGAGACAAGGTCGTCGCCACCGGCGACTTCAAAGCGCTGAAGCTCGATGCCGATAAGTTCTTGTTCTCGGGATCCATGACAATCAACGTGGGTGATGCTTCGACTTCGATCCTCGTCGACAATGGCGCAGACGGCGGCAATCCTGTTTTGATCGCCGGCTTCGACTTGGCGCTTGCCAAATTGGGCTTCGCCAACCCCAGTGGCGGAAGCACTTCCGACAGTCAATTGGAGCTCGAAGGGCGGATTGAGTTGTTGCACGACGACTTCCGCCTTGCGGGACTTGCCAACAGTCCGATCGGTTTTCCGCTGACC
>JAGQOS010000222.1 GCA_020427265.1 Planctomycetales bacterium | reverse complement strand
CATTTTTGCGCGCGTTGAATTGCCCTGCGAAAAGCGGTACGATACCCGCTTCGTCTCTCCGCGAAGCAAGGGTAACGCGTGCAGTCTTCCGCGATCGAACCTTCGACAAGCAATGTAGCCGACGATGTTGCGCCGCTCGATTTAATTCTCGGTACGGCGGGCCACATCGATCATGGCAAAACGGCGCTGATTCGAGCGCTCACGGGAACGGAGACCGATCGATTACCGGAGGAGAAGCGACGCGGCATTACGATCGAGCTGGGATTTGCTCAGCTCGACTTGGGCGATGTGCGGCTCGGCATCGTCGACGTGCCGGGGCACGAGAAGCTGGTGCGAAACATGCTTGCCGGAGCGACCGGCATGGACCTGGCGCTGTTGGTTGTCGCGGCCGACGATTCGGTGAAGCCGCAAACGCGCGAGCACCTGGAAATCCTTCGATTGCTCGACTTGAAAGCGGGTGTCATCGCTCTGACTAAGTGCGATCTGGCCGCCGACGACTGGCTTGAACTCGTTGCCGCCGAGGTACGAGAGACCGTTGCAGGCACGTTTCTCCGCGACGCGCCGATCGTTCGCACCAGCGCCACGACCGGCGAAGGGATCGATCGATTACGAGCCGCCTTGTGCGACGCAGCTCGCCAGGTGGCCGTGTCGGCCCGCGAAAAGATGGCGGCCAGCGCGTTCCGCATGGCGATCGATCGGTGCTTTACCATCCAAGGACACGGTACGGTCGTAACGGGCAGTGTGAACAGCGGACGCCTATGCGTCGGTGATTCGCTCGAATTGCAGCCCGACGGCGAGACTGTTCGCGTGCGCGGATTGCAGAACCACGACCGGCCGGTCGAAGAAGTGCATCGCGGTCAGCGCGCAGCGATCAACCTGGCGGGCGTTGAGCGAGATGCCATCGGTAGCGGCAGCGAGTTGGCGTCACCCGGGCACTTGGAAGCGAGCCGGCTCATGTCGGTTCATATGCATCTACTGGCAAATGGCCGGTGGCGGCTTAAGAACCGTGGCCGCGTAAAGGTTCATCTTGGCACGGCCGAGTTGAGCGCGACAGTGGATCTCCTGGGCCGAAAGTCGCTCGCGCCGGGCGAGTCGGCGCTGGCGCAGTTGCATCTCGCCTCGCCAGCCGTCGCAAGTTGGCATCAGGTGTTCGTAATGCGTAGCGAATCGCCGGCCGCGACGATAGGCGGCGGCATGGTGCTCGATCCCACGGCTGAAAAAATTCGCGCGGCGCGTGGCGATGGCCTGGCCCTGCTCGAACAGTTGGCCGATCCAGATCCGTTGCAGCGCGTGGCGGCCGCCGTCCGCTTGGCTGGATGGAATTTCTGGCAACCCGCAAGTCTGGCCCGTACGACTGGAGTCGATGCGATCGCGCCTGTGTTGGCTGAGTTGGTCGAGCGCGGCGACCTGGTCGATGTGCAGCTTTCGCCCACGCGACGGTTGCTTTTGCACCGCGACACGATTGCCGAAATGGCCGGTGCGATCGAAAAGACACTATCACGCATGCACGACGAATCGCCACACGTGCGGTTTGTTCCCCTGGCGCCGCTGCGTTCGAAGTTCGCCTTCCTGCCGTCGGCCGCGCTGCTTGAATTTGTCCTGGATGCGATGGTGCGCGCTAATCAGTTGAGTCGACGCGGCGATTCGGTCGCGCTCGCAGGCCGTGGACCGCAGCTATCGAAGGCCGAGCAGAAACTGTTCGAGTCCCTCGTCGCGCGCTACCGGCAGGCTGGTTTGGCTGTCCCGATGGTTTCGGAACTGGTTGCCGAAGCGAAGAGCCATCAAAAAGCGATTCCAGGCTTGCTGAAACTTGCGGCAAGCGAAGGTGAATTGGTCGAGATCACAGATCAGTTTTTCCTGCATTGCGAGACAGAGGCCGCCTTGCGTGCGAAGCTCATAGATAGATTTGTTGCCAGGCAAGGTGCGACCTTAAGCGAAATTCGAGAGACACTGGCAACGTCGCGCAAGTACGCCGTGCCGTTGTGCGAATATTTCGACCGCATGGGCTTCACGCGTCGCGAAGGCGATCTGCGGTTTTTCGTGGCTCATGGCAAAGAATGATTGACGACGTCAACGACGACGCCGGGGATGTTTGCGGAAAATTTAGATAGAAAGTTCTGGTAATCGCATTTCAAAAACGAGAACCACAAAGAGAAGATGGGCGTTGACGGGCTTTCGCCTTCTTCCTGTTTCATGTGGCCAAAGAGCATGTTTCTAGACGGTATGTTCGGCCGAGCCTTGGAGAATCCTACGATGAGAATGCGCTGCTTGTCCTTAGGTTGTCTTGTGCTGGTTTGCGAGATGGCCATTTTCGCTCACTCGGTTATGGCCGACGAACCGAAACCGACGTTGCGTGCCGGAATTATTGGGCTCGATACGTCGCATGCGATTGCGTTTACGAAAACGCTCAACTCCGACGCGCCCAAGCCGGAGCTTTCCGGCGTGCGCGTGGTCGCGGCGTATCCTCAAGGAAGTGTGGATATCGAATCGAGCGTGAGTCGCGTACCCGGCTACACAACGCAGGTCGAAAAGCTCGGTGTTGAGATCGTCGATTCTATACCCGACTTGCTCGAAAAAGTCGATGTTGTGCTGCTCGAATCGAACGACGGACGGCCACACTTGGAGCAGGCGCTTCCCGTCATTCTCGCTGGCAAGCCGATGTTCATCGACAAACCGGCTGCGGGGAGCCTGGAAGACGTGATCGCCATTTTCGAGTTGGCCAAGCGGCATGGCGCGCCGGTCTTTTCGTCGTCTTCCTTGCGATTTGGGCCGGCTGTACAGGAAATTCGTGGTGGCAGCATCGGCGTCGTGCAAGGCGCCGACGCCTACAGCCCCTGTTCGCTCGAAACGACCCACCCAGATCTGTTTTGGTACGGCATTCATGGCGTGGAATTGCTCTACACAGCGATGGGCCCTGGTTGCGAAACGGTGCGCCGCGAGGCGACACCCAACGTCGACTTGGTTGTGGGCCGCTGGCCGGATAGCCGCATCGGCACGTTCCGCGGCATACGCGCCGGCAAGAGCGGCTACGGTGGCCAGGCGTTCGGTTCGAAAGCGATCGCATCGTTAGGAAGCTTTGCCGGTTACGAACCGTTGGTCGTGGAGATTGTTCGCTTCTTTAAAACCGGTAAGCCACCGGTCGAAGCCAGCGAAACCATCGAACTCTACGCCTTCATGCAGGCGGCCGACACAAGCAAAGCGAATGCCGGTGCAGCCGTTTCGATTCCCGATACAATCCGCGCGGCGCGCGAAAAGGCGCTGGAGAAGATTGTCGCATTGGGAGAGTGATTTTCTGGCGCGGCACAATCGTGATGACGCCTATCGCCTATCCACGAGGATTCAATATGCACGTCATTTGCCCTTCCCTTCGCGATTGCTTCTTAGTTCTGCTTTGCTCGGCACTTTTCTCGTCAGTCGCAATCGCTCAACAGCCTTTGCAGCGCGAAACCAAGTCAGGAGACGCCACGCCGGAGGAGGCGATACGGTCGTTTTTTACGGCGATCGCAGACGCAGACCCCGAGGCGGCTTGCTCACTACTCGTCGCACCGGAGAAGATGCGCGAGTATTGCCGCATTCAATCCAATTTGTCGACGTCGTTTCGCAGTCTTGCCGAGGCAGGTGAAGCGGCCTTCGGCGAAGAGGGACGTGTTTTTCGCGCCGGCATTCCTGCCCACGGAGCCATGCAACGTTTGGCCGAAGTCGAAGCAGTCGTGGACGGCGACACAGCCGTATGGCCGTCGAATCCTCGTGCGCCGATGAAACTTCAGCGGATCAACGGTGGCTGGCGGCTCGACTTGTATTCGTCGTTTCAGAAGCCGCAGCAATTGAAGATGACGAATCTCATCTTCGAGCGGATCGCCAATTATGTCGGTGAAGTCGCCCAAGGCATCCGCGCAGGCGACCATCAATCAGTTGCGGCCGTTCAGGCGGAACTTCGCCGTCAACGACAATTGATGGAAGAGCAGCTCGTACCCAAACTTCGCGAAGCGTCCAAATGATTGCCAGATTTGCCGAGCAAAGTTCGACTTCCTTAGGAGTATCATCCCATTGCGTCAATTCCTTGACTCGCCCGTTTGCCGCTAAATACACTAGATAGTGGCGGATCGTCGAGGCGATCCGCCGTTTGCGGGGAGGGTTTGCGCGGGCGCGCGGGCTTCGCCGCTGGCCGAACGACCGCTCGCTGAACCACCATTTGCCTTAGGACTCGACGTTTGCCGCATACCAATCCGCGATCGATTCGAAACAACCGGCGTCGGACGCTACGCGCTGCGCGTCGGTTGAACGTTGAAACGCTCGAACTTCGGCAGTTGCTCGCCGCCGATCTCGCTTTGCTCGATGCCGGTGTGCCGATCGCACCGCCAGTCGAGTCCCTCTCGGCATCGTCGGCATTCGTGAGCGTTGCGGCCGAGGAGTCTGCCGCCACACAAGCGAGCGGTCAGACGAGCAGCAGTTCCATAGTCGCCAACAGCACGGCTAACTTGAATTGGGAAACGATCGTCGACAACGGCCCGGTTGATAATCGAATCGACCTGGTCTTCGTCGGCGATGGCTATACCGATACGGAACTCGACCTTTACGCGCAGCACGTTCTCAACGTGGCCGGGCCCTTCTTTCAGGAAAGTCCGCTCGATGAATATGCGTCGTTCTTCAACATTCATCGCGTCGACGTGATATCGGCCGAGTCTGGTGTCGATAACGATCCGAGCCAAGGGGTGCTGCGCAATACAGCGCTCGACTCCTATTACTACTGCAGCAACATCGACCGGTTGTTGTGCATCAACGAATCCAAAGCGCTCATCGCGGCTGCCAGCGCGCCCGATGTCGATCAGGTGCTTGCCGTGGCCAACTCCACGACCTATGGCGGAGCCGGGTACGCCGCCTCGAATCTTGGCACACTGGCCGGCGGAAATGCTTCGGCCATTGAGTTGGCGTTGCATGAGTTCGGCCATTCGTTCGCCGACCTGGGCGACGAGTACAGCACCGGCGGGCCCGCAAACTACAACGGTAGCGAGCCGACGTATGCCAATCTGACAAAGCTGACCGAAAGCGAAATGCTTAGCCAACAGGTCAAGTGGTATCGCTGGCTCGATCACCCGGATGTCGGCGCGTTCGAAGGCGGCGGATTCAGCCAAACCGGCATCTATCGCCCCACGCTCAATTCAAAAATGCGCGCCCTGGGGCAGCCGTTCGATCCCATCAACATCGAGCAGTTCGTATTTCACGTGTACGAAATGGTCGATCCGATCGACTCGGCCTCGCCGCCGGGTGTGTACGATGTCGGCGCGACGCTGATGGTCGATCCGATCGACCCGGTGGGGCATGCATTGGATGTGTCGTGGTTTGTTGATGGAACGATTGTCGACGGCGCGACCGCCACGACGCTCGATACGGCGACGCTCGGCCTGGCGCCGGGCGATTACACGGTCAGCGCCAAAGTGGTCGACAACACGACCATGGTGCGCGACGAGGCACAACGCGACAGTCTGATGACCGAACAATTGAGCTGGACCGTAACGGTTGCCGCCGTCGATCCGGTGTTGGCCGCCGGCATGGTGGAGGCGACCGCGCGCTCGGTGGTTACGTTGCCGGTCACGCTCGACCAATTCGACGGCGTACGCGCAATCGATTTTACGTTCGCCTACGACTCTTCGGTAATCGACATCGCCGACGACGATATTCATCTAGCCGATCTAACGAGCAGTTGGACGTTCGACGCCAGGATCGACGAGCCGAACGGAATCATCATTGTTACGATGTTCGACACCGGCGAGAATCCGCCGGGAACCGGCGAAGCGCTATTGTTCGATCTGCATATCAAGAATGACGCGCCGTTGGGTGAATATCCGATCGAACTTTCGGGCGCGGAATTGAACGAGGGACGCATCCCCGTTTCCACGCTCAACGGGCTTGTAACGATCATTCCGCCTCTGCCGCATATTTCCAGTTTCGCGCTCACGCCGTCGGCCATCGATATGATTCTTTCATTCGATCCGGTCCTCGAACAACTGAACCTGTACGACGGTCCCGACGTCGATCAGGATCTGCCCGATGTAACGCTCGTGGGCCAAAATACCGGTTCCGTTGTCGGAACGCTGGCTTGGAACGCGAACGCCTCGCGGCTCTCGTTTGTCAAAACCGGTGGGATATTTGTCCCCGACTCGTACACGCTGACCGTGCCCGCGCGCGACGATGGCCTCGCCTCCACCGACGGGCGGCCATTCGACGGAGATCGCGACCAACTTCCCGGTGGCGACTTTGTGTTCAGTTTCAACTTCCCTAATCTCTCGCAACCGATTCTTTCGATCCCGGATTTCACGAGAGGGCCGAGCCAATCGGTCGTTATTCCCAATACAGCCGATGGCGGCGGATTGCCTGTGACGGTCAGCAACGCCGAAGGCGTGCAAACTATCGATGTAACGATCAGCTACGACCCTGCCTTGCTGACAATCACCAACGCGCATTTGCCCGACGATCTGTCCGCAGCCGGCTGGCAGATCGATGAGTTCGACGACACCGTGGCTGGCCAGGTGCACGTCCGCGCTTCAGCCGCCGCGCCGCTGGCCGCGGGACCGGCAGATTTGCTGCTGCTCGATGCTTCGGTTCCGGAAAGTGCGCCGCGCGGCGCGTCGCAAGTCGTGCGGATGGTAGCTCATTCTTTGGGCGTTGGTGAAATTGCCGACGACGCCGTGCACGCAGTTGGCTACTTGGGCGACGCCACGGGCGATGGCACCTATAGCGCGCTCGACGCATCGTTCATCGCTCGGATGGCTGTGGGGCTCGACGCCGGTTTCGACTTCTATCCTCGTATCGACCCGGTTCTCATTGGCGACACGACCGGCAATGGCGATTTGTCTGCGCTCGATGCTTCCTTTACGGCGCGTAAGGCGGTTGGTCTGGTACAGGAAGAAATTCCGGATCTGCCTGCGCCCCTGCCTGCACCGCCCGAGGTCGCGGGTGAAATGCTGTCGTTAAATGAGTCAACCACGCTCGCCGCGTTGGCGGAGAGCGATACGACAGCCGAACTTGCCGACAAGTTGGAGAGCGACGCAACGGTCCAGCGCCCGGTGTTCTCGGCATTGCTGATCGACGCTGCATTGGCCACGCAAACAAAGTTGGACTTATCTGCAGACTCGACGGCCGAGGCAACATCAGAAGTCGCCGATCGCGATGTGCCGGACTGGCTCGATGCCATCGCCAGCGACGACTGGCTAGCGGACATTTGCAATGGAACCGAGACGGTTTAGGCAAAACTTGTCGCGCGGGGCGGTTTTCGGCCCAAAATCTATTTTGCCGAGACAAAATGAATTCGGTATAATCGACTGTCGATGCGTCCCGCTCGATGGCTCGATTTGTATCGCGTGGCGACGCACGATCCTTCCTTTCGCCTCCCACCTATTGCGGACACGTCTATGTCGCACAGAACGCAGCGCTGCGCCGGACCAGTTTCACGTCGTGGTTTCATGCAGATCGGCTCGCTGGCCTTTACTGGGTTGGGCATGAGCGACCTGTTTCGCCTGCGCGCCGAGGCTGCTGCACAACGGTCGACTACGGCGCCAGACACGTCGGTCATTTTCGTCTGGTTGCCAGGTGGACCGCCGCACATGGAAATGTACGACATGAAGCCCGACGCCCCGTCGGACTATCGCGGCGTGATGCGTCCGACGAAGACTTGCGTGCCCGGCCTGGAAGTCAACGAGTTGATGCCGCTGCACACGACGACGGCCGACCGTTTCAACATCATCCGTTCGGTCGCTCATGAATTCGCCGACCATGGAGGCGGGCACAAGCGGTTCCTTACCGGACGCATGCCCGCCGAGCCAACCG
>JAGQOS010000221.1 GCA_020427265.1 Planctomycetales bacterium | reverse complement strand
TCCCATGTGCAAACCCGTAAAGAACGAACTCCGCGCCGGCGCACAAACGCTGGTGCCGGTATAGGCCGACAGATATCGGGCGCCTTCACGGCAGAGCCGATCGAGGTTCGGAGTTTGAATCAGTTCCTGGCCATACGCGCCCACGTCGCCTTGGGCGATGTCGTCGGAGAGCACGAAAATCAGATTTGGGCGGTCGGCGGCTACCGCGCCGATGGCGAATGTGGTGGACATCAACAGAGCCGCGGCCCTCATCAACCAGTACCGCCGCCCTGCAAGAAAACGCTTCATGATGTAACCTTTCGGTGGATTCAATTAATTGGACCAGGTGAACGCCTTCGCCTCGCCGTGCGTCGGCGGAGCGGTACGACACTGAACGCATACGCCGATTTCTGCCCCCATCGTACACGAACGGCAACAGTTTTTCAGCCAATTCCAGAAGAGGCCGATCGACTCGGCTCAGCGCGAAGCAAGAACGTTGGCACGGTGCGCAATATGCCTTAGTGAAAACGCCGCACGATTCGCGGCAGTTCGCCCATTTCGGTCAGCGCTGCATCGATCGCACCATCTTCACGGGCCGTATCGCTCCCTAGACGGGCGGCGGCCAGTCGGGAAATCAATCCCTCGCGGGTCGACAAAATCACCCGTTCGCCGCGACGCACAAAGCGGCGGGGTTGGCGCGCCTCGGCCGGTACGCTCGTGTTGGAATTCGTTTCCGCTTCGGTTTCATTTCCGCTGGCCGAAAGCGCGAGCGAGGTCACGTCGGCTGGTGGACCGATGATCGGCGGCGCAAAAACATTGCCGGACACAACTCGCACGTTGTCGAGCCGATAGGTCAAATCTTGCGAGGCGTTGCCCACATTGATCAATTCCAACTGGGCCAAGTTGGTTAACGATGTCGTGAAGCTTTGCTTCAGCACACCGTCGAAGTACAGCGACACATTGCCGGCCGTTGTATCGACGACCGCCGAAACCTGATAGGTCGTATTGGGATTCAGTAAACTTTGCACGATCACCCAACTCGATCCCTTGAGCGCCAGG
The DNA here is from genome assembly GCA_020427265.1 of Planctomycetales bacterium. Lineage (GTDB taxonomy): Bacteria > Planctomycetota > Planctomycetia > Pirellulales > JAGQOS01 > JAGQOS01. The sequence continues at coordinate 6,821 of JAGQOS010000221.1, read as the reverse complement.
AGATAGCGGAAGCGGAACGCCATGGTAATGCGCTGACTCGCGCCGTCGGTGAGCCGCAATTCGAGGCTCCAATCCTGATTCACCAGCGCCGGTGTTGTTACTTCGGTTTCGAAGGTAAACAAGCCGCTCGTCGGCGCGTCGAGCGTGGCGATGAGCCGATCGCGCTCGTTATTCGTGGCCGCGCCGTCGAGCTGTAATTCCAACTCGCCGGAAGTTTCAGCCGCGACGAACGACGCGTCCATGTCGGCATCGTTAAGTGCGAGCGAATCGATCGTTCGCTCGGTCGTGGGATCGAGCGACGAGGCGACCCCGACGGCCGAAACGACCGTGCCTTCAGCGCCGGCATTCACAGCAGGGGCATAGCTGCCGAATCCGTCGGTGGCGAAAAAGCTGTAATAATACGTTGTGCCGGAAGCAACGCCGGTATCGACGAAGCTCGTCCCCGCGCCTTCAAAGACGTTGACGCCGTCGTTTTCATCCGTTGGATAGCTGCCTAGCTTGCGAACGACGCGCGTGATTGGCAGCGACGGCGCAGCAACCCAGGCCAGAGCGATCCCCGGCCCATCGGCGCCCAGCGCCACGCCGGTCACAACTTGATCGGTAATATGGTAGGCCGGAGCGCCGGCCACGATGCGAACATCGTCGAGCGCGTACTGAAGGTCTTCAACACCGTAGCCCATGTTGTACAGCGACACGCGAGAAAACGATGCCATCGAAACCGGCAGATCGACGAGTTTTCCTTCGTTCAAATACAGCGTCGCCAGGCCGGCGGTCGTATCGAAGACAACCGAAAGTTTGTACGTCGACCCGGCGCTCAACAAGCTTGCGACCGTTTGAAACGCACCGCCATCGACCTGAGCAAGGAGGTAGTTGAACCGAAACGCGAGGTCGATGCGCGCAGCGGCGCCGTCGTCGAGCCGCAGCCGTAAATTCCAATCCTGATCAACGCGCGAGGGGAGCGTGACCTGGGTTTCGACCGTATACGTGCCCGTTATGGGGCTATCCAAAGCCGCCTGCAACGCGTCGAGTTCGCTCAAACTGGCCGCGCCAGGAAGATCGACCTGCAATGCGCCGGCAGCCTCAGACGCGCGCAACGTGCCGTCCGAGTCGGCGTCGGTAAAGGCAAGCGTGTCGATCACTCTTTGCGTGTCGGCCGCTAACGACGAAGCGATGCCCGCGGCCGATACCACGGTTCCCTCAGCGCCGGCGTTGGTCGCGGTCCCAAAACCGCCGAGCGTGTTCGAGGAGAAGAACGCATAGTAATAAGTTCCCGGCGCGACGGCGTCGACAATGCTGGCGGCTGTGCCCTCATAAACGAGCGCGCCGTCGTTCTCATCGGCAGGATAGCTGCCCAGCTTGCGCACCACGCGTGTGTTTGGATCGATCGGATCAGGCACCCAGGCCAAGGCCGCGCCGCCACTCGCCGCAAGCGCCGAGGCGGTAACGACCGGCGCTGGTGGAATCGCCGGCGAAATTGTTAATACATGGTCCTCGACCTCGCCATTGGCTGCGCCGCCTGTGAATGACAAACCACCAGAGGAATCGAGACGGAAGCGCGAAAAGGTTGGAATGCTGGGCGTGGCGCCAGGTGGCACATTGAACGTGAGCACCTGATTGCCGGCCGAGATGGGCTGGTCGATGAAGATCTGATCGCCAACTTCGGCCCAACTCCCGTCCCCGTTGAAATCGACCCATGCGTTGAGCAGGCCCGCGGCCGACGCCGTCACGCGTACGCGGGCGATCCAGCCCGGCGCAACGGGTGTCAGGAACTGCACGCCGTCCTCGTCATCTCCATCCAGATCGGTATCGTCGCCGTCGGCATTGGCCGTGGGCTGGCCGTCGTCGTCGGCATCAACGGTCGCTCCCAGGTTTGGGCCGCCCAACACATGAAACGCGCCGTTCGAAGCGGCTAGCGTTGGGTACAGTGGATCGGGAGCGTCGCCAAAATCGCGTAGCGACGCTGCCATTTCATACGCCCCCAGGTCGGGATTCGATCCGGGCGGGTCGGGCCGGCTGTTCCCTTCCACGTCGTCCACAACACCCAAATTAGTGCCGGCAGCGAGCGCAGGGCTGGTTGGTTGCAAATGCAAGTCGGCGGCGCTGAAGAAAATTGGATCTTGCCCGGTAAGCGTGTTCGCGCCAAACGTTGTGACTGCCGGCTGCGACCCAGAGTCGGTCAGCAGACCCGTGTTGAAGATCAGATTGAAGTCTTCACCGGCCAAAGGCCCTGTCGCGCCGATCGCGGCATATGACCCGTTGCCATAGATGATGTTGTTTTGCACAACGATGTCGGCTGTCGTGCTCTTCGTGCGAATCGCCTCGAATCCGTTGTTGAAGAACGTGTTGTGCTGCACGGTAATGTCGCTGCTCAGCACGTCGATATACAGCCCTTGCTGCAGGCTGTCACGAATGACGTTGTTCTCCACCAACACATTTTGTGCGTTGATCAACCGCAAGGCTTCCTGATTTACCGTGCCATCGAACACATTGCGGCGAATCGTAATTCCGCTGGCGGTTTTCCCAGGTTGAGCGGTAATCGTGATCTGTCGGTAGTTATTTTCGAAGAGGTTATCTTGAATAATCGCATTCGTCGTGCTGCCGGTAATCAGGTCGAGCACTTCGTCTCCGTTACCCGTATTGATGTCGACAAACTCGTTGCCTTCGACCAACAGTCCGTCGATATCAGAATCGAAGTCGATACCATCTTCGCCGCCGGTAAAACGCGAGTTGCGAACTGTCAGGTCGTCGGAGTTATTCACATGCCAATGGTCCCATTGCGTGATCGTTTGGTCGGAATCGATGTTGTCGACGATCAAATGGTTCGAATTCTCGATCGACATCGAAAGCACGTTCGCCTCGAACGTCAACGGCGACTTGATGACTGGCTCATGACCTGGCACGGCCTGAATCGTCAGGTAGTCGAGTCCGCTGACCAGAATCTCGGCCGCTGCTCCGGCAGCGTCGAACTGCGGGAACGATACGCCGTACGTGCCGTTCTTCACGTGAATGATCGATCGATCACCAACCGTGCCGCTTGTCGAATTGTTCAACGCGGTTTGTAGCGAGGCATACGGCGTCAGCTCGGAATTGCCGTCATTGGCGTCGCTACCGCCGACCGCATCGACCCATTTCACCGTCGCCAACAATCGGCGCGACTCCAACGACTCGAGGCCGAATCGCCTGCGACTGCGCACTTCCGCGCGCTGCGAAGCAGATTGTCTGTGGCGTCGGGGCTTGGCAAAGAGGGCTCGCAGCATGGTCGCGCCTCAGGATGAAAACAAGGGATCCTCACAGGCGGAGCTGGCCAGCGCAATCACACGATTTCCAACAGCAACTGCACCGCGGCGCGCTCACACCCTCTGATCTTGAATTCTAAGAAATTGCGCATATTCCGCAATTGAATCGACGTACGTAACGGTGAATCGAGGCTTCAATTGCCGCCATTGGGTTCGTAGGCTAGGCTAAATGAAGAGACTACGAGCGAACTTCCCTGCCAATGGGGAGCCTCGCTGCCGCTGGCAACGCGTCCGCGGCCTTCCGGCTGATTTTGCAATCCAAGGAGTCGCATCATGAAGAGCCCCATCCTCTGTAAATCGTCGTTTGCTGCGGCAACGTGCCTCGCATTTACCTGGTTGGCCGCCAATTCGGCGCAGGCCAACTTGTTCGTCAGCCCCTTGGCGAACCTCGCCAGCGCCGAGCATGTTGAAGCCATGCCCGCACCGGCGTCGGGCGTCTGCTGCCCCGACTATTGCGTGAAGCATCGCCATCACCGTGGCAAGAAGATCTGCTGCGGATGTTGTGAACCGCAACGGGTTTGCCTCGAAGTTGCCGACCCGCTGCGCTGCGGCTGCTGCGTACAAGTGCCCGTCTGTCTTCCCGGTTGCTGCGAAGGCGCTCCTTGTGTGACAAAACACTGCGGTCCGCTGGGACGCGGTTACGTGACCTTCCAGTGGTGCTGCGGTTACCGCGTCGTCGTCGCCTTTCATGTCCACACACCCACAGTCATTGTGCACAGCTACGGCCACTAGAGCGTGTATCAAAGCCGGTTTGCGGCTCGAAGCTAGGCGAATCGTCGAGGCTCGACGATTTAACCGAGCGGCGGCGACTAACGCGGCGGCGGGCGATCGCCCGGCGGGCCATGGCGTGGTCCACCGCGCGGCTCGCGGTCGGGGGGCATGGAATCGTTGAATGGTTCGTCCCGCCGGGGCGGCCCTGGACCGTGACCACGACGCGGCGGCGGACCAAACGGATCGTCGCGATCAGCTGGCGGATAGTCGAAACCGCGCTCGTCGCGTCGCCGCGGCGGGCGCGCCCGCTCGTGATAAGCGCGCGCCGTGTCGTCGGCGACACTCGCCTCATCGTCGCGGCCTTCGGCGCGTAGCATTTCAGCCTTCGACTTCCACGCCCGCGCCAGATTGCCAAGAATGGGTCGCGCATCCGCTTCCATGTTGGCGACTTCTTCCAGCAGCGCGATCGAGGAATCGATCAGCGATTGCGCATGGTCCTCGTCGCTTGGGCCTCGGTCGGCGAGCATAGCGTCGGCCAGATCGAGTTGCACGGCCGACTTCCAAGCCCGGTAAATGGGCATGTCGGGATGCTGCGAGATCAGTTGGACTTGCCTCGCCAGCACCTGCTCGAACTGTTCGACCGACTCGCGCATGCGTCCCTGGAATTCGTAATGCTGGGCCAACTTTTGCTCCACGCGAATCAACGCTACGAGATAGGTCGGCTCACTCGGATATCGTTCGTAGAGCTCCCTGAGCAGACGGCGCGCTTCAACGAAATCTTCCTCAATCGCCGCCGGCCCCAAATCTGGTGGCGCTTGATCATCGGGACGCCAAATGGCGAACGTTTCCGCCAGGTCGAGCTGATATTCAGGCATCTGGGGGAATTCGAGCACTAGCTTGGTCAACAAATCCTGGGCCAGCGCCACGGCGTCGCGCGCCGCATCATTATCTTCACGATGCAAACTCGGTGAAAGGTCGCGCCAGCAGCACGCCAACAGGTGCCTCACGCGCGGACCGCCCTGGTTGTGCTCGCGAAGCGTATCAAGTATCTGGATTGCTTCACCAAGCGTGTCTTGCGGCGAAACGATTTTATTTTCCTCGTATCGGTCGCTGTGCTCGTGCCCAGGGCCAAGGCGTGCGCCGAGGTCGTTGGCCTCTTCACTTCCCAACAAGTAGAGCGTTCTGGCGATTTGATATTGCCGTTCGGCGGCTTGCGCTTCCCCGACGTCGATCGATCGCAGCAGCTCCAGGGCCGAGAGATGGGCTTCGCGGGCGGCAAACGCATTCGACGTAGCGCGATAAACCCGACCAAGCTGATTGAACGTGCGCGCCAAGTCGAGTGAAACGCCGGTCATGTCGATCGTGTCGTCCGGGTTGCCGGCCGCCAATTCGCGATAGCGATTCGCCGCCTGCAACAACGCCGCTTCCGCCTGATCGTAGTGCCCGAGCCGTTGGCGAATCTCGCCGATGCGCAGATTGGCCAACGCCACTCGCTGACGCAACGTGGCGCTCTCGCCGCTCTGCCGGGCCAAGCGGTCGTAGAACGACAGCAGGCTTTCGAGCAGGCGAGCCGTTTCGGCCGACAGCGCAGGGCGAATGGTCAAGTTCGTTTCGCTCGAATTCGAGTCGTCGGAATTTTGCTCAGCGCTGTGAAACGCCCCCGGAGGCGCGAACCTTTCGTAGACTTCGTCGAGCGTTTCCAGGGCCAGCTCCGCCGTAGCGTCGGACCGTTCGCGTTCGCGACGCACATCGGCCAGCGCCGCCGTCAAATCGCGGTTCGCCGACCGCATGCGCAGGGCGCCGATGACGGCTACCATCGCTACGAGCAACAGCAAGGCGACGACGGTTGCCGATAGCCCGGCCACGGTCGGATTGCGTTTGGCCCAGAGCCAGGTTCGCTCTACGGCGCTGATCCGGCGGGCTTGAATCGGTTCGCCGCGGAGGAAACGACGCAGGTCATCGGCCAATGATTCCGCTCGCCCGTAGCGCTGCTTCGGATCGCGGGCGATCGCCTTTTCGATAATCGTGCACAGATCGGCCGGTAGCTCGGGATTCGCCTTGCCGGGCGCAAGCGGCGAGGACTCGAGGACTAGCTTCAACAGCGATTCACCCGGACGCGGTTGGAAGGCGGGTCTTCGTGTTGCAAGTTCATAGAGCGTCAGGCCAAGTCCGTAGATGTCGCTATGTGCATTGGCTTCGCCCCGGAGTTGCTCGGGCGCCATATAGCGCAACGTGCCCACCAATTCGCCGGTGCGCGTCACGTCGTCGCGTTCAACCGCCTTGGCCAGCCCGAAGTCGGCCACCCAAATGCCGCCGCGTTCGTCCAACAGCAAATTGGCCGGCTTGACATCGCGATGCAAGACACCTTGCCGATGCGCGTACTCCAGGGCGTCGGCGGCTTGGGCGGCGAGGCCGGCGATCCATTTCCAATATTCGGCGCCCGCCGGAATCTCAATCTGTTCGGCTGCGCGGGCCGCGCGACGCTGGGCATCGGAATTGTCGAGAATTGGTGTCCGCGGTTCGCTCTTCGGCTGCGCCCGTTCGTCGTCGGTTTGCAAGGCAGAGGCGACCGTCGAAGCATCGAACACTTGCTCGGCGCTGGCCGGCGCGGCGATGCGCTGGGTCACGAGACGATTTAACAGCCCGTCGAGACCGACGCCGGCGATAAATTGCATCACGTAATAGTGATACCCGGCGTCTTCGCCCACGCCGAAGACCGGCACGATGTTGGGGTGATGGAGATTGGCGGCTGTCCTCGCCTCGCGTTGAAAGCGGACCAGTTGGCTCTGCGTCAGGTGCGATTGGCGCGGCAGC
>JAGQOS010000220.1 GCA_020427265.1 Planctomycetales bacterium | reverse complement strand
CGGCAGTTGCCGGTTGATGCCGAACAAAGTTGGTGCCCAATAAACCCAATAAAACTGAATAACCATTCACTGAAAACTGAAGACTGAAAATCATGCTTGGTCTCTCGCCGGTTGTTTACCTTTCGCTGTTGATCTTCCTGCCGACCCTGACGGCGCTTGTGGTCGCATGTATTCCCCGCGGATCCGACAACGCCTATCGGTTGGTTTCCCTGGCGGGAACGCTGGCTACGATGGTTCTAAGTCTGCCATTGGCGATGTTTGTCGGTTTCGAGTCGGGCCAGGAAGCCTTTCAAAAGCTCAATTCGGTCGACTGGATCCCGTCGTTCAACATCGAGTACATGCTTGGCCTCGATGGCATCAGCTACCCGCTGGTCCTGCTCACGTCTATCCTGAGCGTACTGGCCTTTTTGGCGAGCTGGCCCATTACCAAGCATGTAAAAGCTTATTGCATTCTGTTCCTGCTGCTCGAAACGGGCATGTTGGGCGTCTTCATGGGGCTCGACTTCTTCCTGTTCTACGTGTTCTGGGAAGTGATGCTGCTGCCGATGTACTTCTTGATCGGCATCTGGGGCGGCCCGCGACGTGAGTACGCGGCTATCAAGTTCTTCCTCTACACGTTGCTCGGCAGTGTGTTGATGTTGATCGCCATCCTGGTGCTCTATTTCAACAGCGATTTGCGGCTCCTTTCACCCGAACAACTCGCGGCTTCCGGTGTCGTTTCAGCCGATCAGGCACCCGAATTTTATGCTCAGTTGCAGAATCCGGAAGAAACCCACGGTCCGCAACACACGTTCAACATCTTGGCTCTGCAACAGATGGGCCAGCATACCGAACTGTTTAGCAGCGAAATCTTTCTTGGCAAAACCATTCAGTGGTGGTGTTTTGTTCTGCTGTTCATCGGCTTTGCTATCAAAGTACCCAGCGTGCCCGTCCATACCTGGTTGCCCGATGCCCACGTCGAGGCGCCGACGCCCATTTCCATGATCCTGGCCGGCGTGCTCCTGAAAATGGGCGGCTACGGCATCTTGCGAATCTGTTACCCGATCTGCCCGCAAGCGGCTTTCGATTTGGCCTATGTTGTTTGCGGCATCGGTGTCGTAAGCATGGTCTACGGCGCGTTTGCAGCCCTTGCTCAAAAAGACTTCAAGCGCATGGTGGCCTACAGTTCGGTAAGTCACATGGGCTACGTCGTGCTCGGGCTGGGCGTTTGGAGCGCCGGCTTGTCGAACGATTTCAATGGCGAGTACTGGAAGATGGGCGTGAACGGCGCTATGTTCCAGATGATCGCCCACGGCATCAGCTCGGCCGGCATGTTCTTTATGGTCGGCGTCATCTACGACCGCGTGCATCACCGTAACCTGGAAGAATTCGGCGGACTGTTCGCCAAAATGCCGACTTATTGCGGCTTGGCGATTGTCATCTTCTTTGCGGGGCTCGGTCTGCCGGGGTTGTGCGGTTTCATCGGCGAAGTCCTTGTGACGCTCAGCGTGTGGAACTTCAGCAAGATTCTGGCCGTTGTTTCGGCCGGTGTCGTGATCCTTACAGCCGGCTACATCTTGTGGGCCATCCAACGCGTGTACTTGGGCGCGGAATACAAGGGCCCGCATGGCGAAGCGCTCACTCCCATTACGGGTCGCGAGCTGACAATCGCGATTCCGCTCGTTGTATTGGCCGTCGCCTTTGGCGTGTTCCCCAATCAATGCCTTTTCCAGCACATGACACCGAGCGTCAACCGCACGGTCGATCAACTGGTCGATTGGCAGAAACGAAACAAGACCGCGCTCGTGAGCGTCGACAAGCCGGCGCTGGTGGCCGATGCCGGCCAGCCGCAAACTGAAAATACACAGCCGTAAGTTGCTAGAGGTGATACTTCGTGGGTAGTTTTCACGGTTTAATCGACGCTTTGCTGACCGACACGCTCGGCGGCGAGCATGCTCCGGGCAGCCTTTCGCTGTTCCGTCCTGAGTTGATGCTCTGCGCTACGATCGTTGTTTCGCTGTTTGTCAAAGTATTCAACTCGGGACAGCGAATCAGCGGTTTCCTGCTGGCCCTTGTCGGCACGCTGGCCGCGCTCTACTTCGCCACGGTCGACGCGGGACGCCTGCTCGACGGGCACGTTGCGCGGCAGGAAATCTTTACCGGTCTGCTGGTTTTCGATTCGTTTACCATCTTCTTCCGCTGGCTGCTGCTCGTTTTCGCCGTCTTGTTTTTTGTCCCTACTCGAATTACTCGTATCTTCGATCGCAACGACGCCACCGACATCTACGCGGTCGTGCTTGGTGCGATTCTGGGTATGTGCTTGATGGCGTCGGCCAATCATTTGCTGGCCGTCTTTCTCGCAGTCGAAATGGCCAGCGTGCCCTCGTATGTGCTGGCCGGAATCTTGCGCACGCGCAAGAGCAGCGAAGCTTCGCTCAAATATGCGATCTACGGCGCCGGCGCCGCCGGTGTCATGCTCTATGGAATCAGCTTGCTTGCCGGCGTGACCGGATCGGCACACCTTCCCACGATCGCGCGCCAACTCGTGGCGATGAGCGCAGCGGGTGAATTTTCGGCCGTCGCGTCGTCCGGAGCGGTTAGCGTGCTGGCCGTCGCCGGGTTGATGATCGCCGTCGGGTTGGCGTTCAAGCTCTCCGCCGTACCGTTCCACTTCTGGTGTCCCGACGTGTTCGAGGGCGCCACGGCCGAAGTCAACGCGTTCTTATCCGTCGCTTCCAAAGCCGCGGCGCTCGCCTTGCTCGTACGTGTCACGCTTGGCGTGGGCATGTCCAGCGAGAGTGCCATCGTCGTTCAGCAGCAGACGCCGGCGACCGTTGCGTCAACATCGCTCACGTCCAGCGTCGCGGCAACGTCGACACATGTCGAATCGGTCGCCGCGGCGGAGTCGGTTGCGCCGACCAGTGGCGACGCCAATCGGGCGCTCGCCCCGGTGCGCGGATTCATCATTAAGTTGCTCGCCTTGCTCGCCGTGCTCACATGCACGTTTGGCAATCTGGCGGCCTACGGTCAAACGAATATCAAGCGGCTTCTCGCCTATTCGACAATCGCCCATGCCGGTTACATGATGATGCCGGTCTGCGCCACGTTGGCGCTCGTTTCCAACGCGGAGCTTGCCAACGAAGCGGTTTCCGCACTCACGTTCTACATCACACTATACCTGTTCATGAACCTCGGCGCGTTCGCCGTGGTCGCCTTCCTCCGCAACGCGATCGGCAGCGAGGAAATCGAAGATTATGCCGGGTTGGTTCGTACGCAACCGGTCACGATCATTTGTTTCGCGTTGATGCTGTTTAGCTTGATTGGCCTGCCGCCGTTTGCCGGGTTCGTGGGCAAGTTGGCGATTTTCAAAGCCTTGATTGCGGCCGGCGGCCCGGTGATGTACACGCTGCTTGTCGTCGCCGGTTTGAACACGGCCATTAGCCTGGTTTACTACCTGCGTGTTGTGAAGGTCATGACGATCGATCCCGAACCCGATACCCGCTCGCCGGTGACGATGGGTTTTTTGCCCGCGGTCTACACCGTGGCGCTCGCCGCGCCGATCGTGGTCTTTGGCATTGGGTTCGATCAACTGTATCGTTTCGTGCGTGTCGCGGCGGAACATCTATTCGTTTAAGCAATCCCAGAACGCGTTGGTTTCGATTCGGAGTCTGACAGGTCGATGGCGAACATTTCTTCCCACAATGTTTTGAATCGCTTGCTCACGATTCTCGCGCGCTCGTTTCCCAACTACTTGATCTACGCCCATCCCAGCGTCACGGCCGGCCGGCAAGCCGTGCTCGACGTGCTGGCTTCGGTTCGCGACGAGCAGCAATTGCTCTGCACTCGTATTTGCAACTTTCTGCAACAGCAGGGAGTCGTTCCCACGGTGGGCGATTTTCCGCTCGAGTATACCGACGCGCACGATCTTGGCATCGACTACGTTCTCAAACTGCTCGTCAGTTATCAGCAGCAAGACATCGCCGCGATCGAAGAGTGCGTCGAGCAGTTGCGTCTGGCCCCAGCCGCCCTGGCGTTTGCCGAAGAAGCGCTCGGCCTGGCGCGCGGGCATCTCGAATTGATCGAAGAGCAGCTCCGCCAGCCGGCGTAATGTCGATGCTCATCGATACGCACGCCCATCTCGACCAGGCGGAATTCGACAGCGACCGCACCAGCGTGCTTCAGCGCGCACAAGACGCTGGCGTCGAAACCATGTTGGCCGTTGGCACTACCGCGACATCGAGCGCCCGCTGTGTCGAACTGGCGGCGGAGTTTCCTCTGCTTCGCGCTGCCGTTGGCATTCAGCCGAACTACGTTCACGAAGCCGCGCCGGAAGATTGGGATAAAATCGTTCATCTCGCCGAGCGCGCCGAGGTCGTCGCCCTGGGTGAGACGGGGCTAGATCGGTATTGGGATTTTGCGCCGTTCGAGCTGCAGCAGGACTACTTCGATCGCCACTTGCGGCTTTCACAGCAGACCGGTCTGCCGGTCGTCATCCATTTGCGCGATTGCGAGGAAGACATTCTCGCGATGCTTCGCGAGGCGCGCCGGCGCGGGCCCGTTGCCGGTGTCATGCATTCGTATACCGGATCGATCGCCGGCGCCGCCGAAAGCGTGGAGCTGGGGCTCTACATCAGCTTCGCGGGCATGGTCACATTTAAAAAGTCCGACGAACTGCGCGCTTGTGCAGCGAGTGTTCCAGCCGATCGCATTCTGATTGAAACCGACAGTCCTTACTTGTCGCCGGAGCCGGTACGTAAGATCAAACGCAACGAGCCTGCGCACGTGCGCCATACGGCCGCGCGCTTGGCCGAGGTCCGCGGCCTATCGCTGGAAGATTTCGCCGCCTTGACGACCGCCAACGCTCGACGCCTGTTCCACTTCGCTTGATTCCCGCGCATACGGCGGCGCTAACTGCGGTGCTACGGTCGATCGAGCGACTGTTCCCATTGAGTATGAAGCGTCTGCAGTTCGGCCGCGATCTCGCGATGATCGCCGATCAGGTTCTTTGCTTCCGAAACGTCCTGGTCGAGATTCGACAGGAACAGCTTGCGATCTTCACCGGTGAGTTCCGGTCCGTCGGCCGGTGGATTGGCGTTGCCGATCAGTTTCCAGTCGCCGCGACGCACGGCCCATTGCGCCTTGCCGCCGACGCCGATCTGCCAGTGCAGCGTTTCATGCGGCGAAGCGACGTCGGAGCGGATGACCTCGGCGATGCTTTGGCCGTCGATCGCTCGATCGAGCAGTGGAACCTGGCACAGATCGGCGATCGTGGGCAACCAATCGCAACTGTGGGCCATCTGGTCGCGCACTTCGCCGGCCGGCAAGTGGCCGGTCCAGGCGATCATCGCCGGAACACGGATACCGCCCTCGAAGAGCGTGAACTTGTTGCCGCGATACGGGCCATTGTTCCCGCCTCCGCGATGCGCCCGGTCTTCGACCGAATGCCCGTGGTCGGATTGAAAAACAACGATCGTGTTCTCGGCGATCTGTAGTTGGTCCAACACGTCGAGCAGCCGCGCGATGCGCGCATCGAGCGTCGACACGAAGGCGTTGTACAGGTTGCGCGGATACGGCAGATCGGCGTACCGTTCGAGCCACGCCGCATCACCCTGATACGGATAGTGCGGCGTGTTCATGGCGAAGTACATGAAGAACGGTTGCTCGCGGTGCGCTTCAATGAACTCCGCCGCCTGTTCGACCATCAGATCGGGAAAGAAGTGTCCTGCGCGATGGACCTCTCGCCCGTTCCGCCACAGGTCATGGCGGTTCGGGCCATTCCAATAGAAGAAGTGCGAGTAGTTGTCGATGCAGCCGCCCATGTGGCCGAACGAAAAGTCGAAGCCCTGGGCGTTGGGCATTTTTTCAGGCACATAGCCAAGGTGCCACTTGCCAATGTGCGCGGTCGCGTAACCGGCCGCCTTCATGGTTTCGGCGATCGTGATTTCTTCACTCGGCAGACCCGCCGCTTCGCCTTGTCGCGACGTGGCGTTGCTCGGCACACCGGCGCGCACCGGATGGCGTCCGGTGAGCAAGCCGGCGCGCGAGGGTGAACAGACGGCCGATGCGGCATAGAACTGCGTGAACCGCACGCCGCGCGCCGCGAGCCGGTCAATCCCGGGCGTTTCCAGATCGTCGGCCCCGTAGCACCCGGCGTCGATCGAGCCCTGGTCATCGGTGAAGATGATCACGACATTCGGCCGCGTCGCCGCGGCGCCAATCTCCGGCCGGAATGCAGCCGGGAGTGTCCATAGTACGGTCGCCAGAGCCAGGATGCGCGGCGTCGATGATAGCATGCGAATTGCCTCCGAAAGGAAATAGGCCGAAACGAAGTAGGCCGCCGCGCAAGGTTCGTGAGCCGCTTGTTCGCAACCCAGTGCAGCAGCGCCCCGGAACCGAGCTCTGTTTCGGAACCGAGCCCTGTTAAACGGTATCGATTGTACAAGGGATTCCGGCGTCTGTCGGCCAATGGCAGCCGGCGGTCGAACAAATTTTGGCCGCGCCAAGGGGCGGGTTCGCCGGGTGTAAGTCGTTTTGCCATAGCGGGTTGTGCAACCGTGTTAGCAATCCGCGAATTCCGAACATCCCGAACAGCCTGCAAAATCGAAAAAACAGTTTCTCTACGCATAACCGGCGGCCGAAAACTAAATAACGGAAAGATGATTTTATCCCTGTTGCGCGAAGGGGGGATTCCGCAATGGGCGGTTGCGTCGGCATGCTCGTCGCGACGGCCTCCTCTCAACGCGCTCGACCTTGGGCTACGCGGTTCCGCGACCGCGCATGGCCTGTCGCTTGACCCAGCATAAGCGAAGACAGTTTCCAGGAGGGTAACCCATGCGTAAAGTAATGTTTGGCGCGGCGATCGCTTTGATGGCCGTGGCCGTGCCGGCAAGCCTGTGGGCCGGCGAGGCCGAAGACAAGGCGACCGCGAATCGCATCGCTCAATACCTGAAAGCCGGCAGTGGTTTGCGCGGCTACGAAATTGGCGTGATGTGCCGCGAAGGAACGGCCTGGCTTAAGGGCACGGTCGCGTCGCCCGAACAGGCCGACATGGCGTTGGAAATCGCGCGGCAGACCGAAGGCATCGACTACGTGGTCGACCTGCTCACTGTGCAGCAGCAGTCGGCGCCGGCCGCCCAGCCGGTTTCGGCTTCGATCCTCCAGCCATCTTCGCCGCGACCGGCAACGTCCACGGCCGAAGCACCGTACATGGCATCGCGTTCCGAACGCCGCGCCACGTCGAGCCGACCGCAGCGTGCGTTGTTGGCGAGCAGCCAGCTTCCTTCGCCCGCCCCGGCGAACGAAGCCTCGCCGATTCCGGCCCGTTCGCAATCGCCGCGGCCTTATGGCCGTACGGTCGCCGCGGAAATGCCCGGTTCGTTTGGTCAGCCGATTCCGGCCCACGTGCCCGGAACCAACGGCGCCCGCCCAGTGCGCTACGACAGCCCGAACATGCCCGGCTACGCCTGGCCCAGCTACGCCTCGTATCCCAACTACGGTGCGTTGACCTATCCCAAGCAGTATTCGCCGACGGCCTGGCCGTACATCGGCCCGTTCTACCCCTACCCGCAAGTGCCGCTCGGCTGGCGCAAGGTGACGCTGGAATGGGACGACGGCTGGTGGATGCTCGACTTCAAGGACTAAGGCCGGGCCTCTTGATTCACAACTGAACTCGGAAATTCGAATTCCGAATTCCAAAACACAAAGACCCTCGGGCGAGTAATCACCCGAGGGTCTTTTGTTGTTATTTCCCGTTCAGACGGTCGAGCCGATCAATACTCGCGATAGGTCTGGATGCCCGGCAGCGGGATCGGGTACTTGCCGTTGGCGTCGGCCAGCAGGGGCGAAGGTGAATCGGCCGTTAGCTTGTCCAAGTTCGGCGCGAATTCATT